>CBDTZB010000645.1:0-1855 GCA_965364795.1 uncultured Nocardioides sp. | reverse complement strand
ACGGGCACACTCTGGGCCACGCCATCGAACGCAACGAGGACTACGGGATCCGCCCCGGCGAAGCCGTCGCCGTGGGGTGTGTCTTCGCCGCCGAGTTGGGGGCCCGGGCCGGGTCGCTGAGTCAGGCCGTGGTCGAGCGTCACCGTGCGATCCTGGAACGCGTGGGCCTGCCCACCGGCTTCCAAGGCGTTCCCTACGAGCACCTGCGCGACCTGATGGCCATGGACAAGAAGACGCGCGGCAACACCCTGCGCTTCGTGATCCTGGACGACGTGGCACAACCGCGGATCCTCAACGGACCGAGCGAGGCCGACCTGCGGGACGCGTTCGCCGCGGTCAGCGCCGGTTGAGTTCGATGTCCGCGCACGGCTCGACGCCCCGACCGGTGTTGGTGCTCAACGGCCCGAACCTGGGGCGACTCGGTCGCCGTCAGCCGGAGATCTACGGCACGACCACCTACGCCGAGCTGGTTGAGCAGTGCGTCGCGTGGGGCTCGGCCCTGGGGCTCGCGGTCGACGTACGTCAGACCAACCATGAGGGCGAACTGTTGGACTGGCTCAACACAGCGGCGGACGACGCGACTCCGGTGGTGCTGAACGCCGCGGCGTGGACGCACTACTCGATGGCGCTCTACGACGCCTGCGCCCAGTTGGAAGCCACGCTGGTGGAGGTGCATATCTCCGACCCGCTGAAGCGCCCCGAGGAGTTTCGCCACACCTCGGTGGTCACCCCGCATGCGGTCGAAGTGATCGCCGGACACGGGATCGACGGTTACCGCCTGGCCCTTGAGGTCGTGGCACGCCGCTAGGTGGATCAGGTTCGTGAAAGGATCTGTCCCGATCACCCCACAGTCGAAACCTGGAAGCCTTCGTATGTTGTCTCGGATACGTAGTCAGCCACTGCTATTGCTGATGACCCTCGCTCTTGTGGCCGGTTCGCTGCTCGCCGCTCCGGCGGACGCGGGGGCACGGGCGATGATCCCCGCGGCAGCAAACCCTGCGCAGACGTTGCCGGCACCGTCGGGAGAGACTCCCTCAGCGCCCTGGGATCGGTCCGGTCTGGTGGATGCTCCGCTACGTGACTACGTGCAGGGTCGGCCGGGTTCGGAAATCGTGCGGGTCGAGGTGCTCGGGGTCGAACAGTCCCAGGTCGTGGCCCTCCTGAATGCGGTCGCGTCGACCGGCAGCACCCTGATCAGTGGATATACCGGATTGGTCCTGGCCGATGTGCGGGTGCGGGACCTCGCTCAGCTCGAAGCCATCGAGACGGTGCGGCTGGTTCGGTTGCCCCTCTCCTTGAGTCGTGCGGTGCAGAAGGAGGACGCGTCGGCCCCGGCGCCCCTAGTGGGGCGGCGTGCCGCGGCGAGGAGGAGCACGAGCGCTGCGAAGGCGGGCACGGGCACCTTCGGTGGTGAGGCGCTGGCGAAGATCGGCATTGATGCGTGGCACCGCGAGGGCTACGTGGGTGACGAGGTCGCTATCGGCATCATCGACTCCTTCAGCACCCAACGCTGGGCGCAGGCCGCCGAGGCCGGGGAGATCCCACCCCGTCCTGCGAGTACCTTCTGTCGCGACCGAGGTCGATCGTGTGACATCGGAGGGGGGACCCAGCACGGGGTCGGTGTCGCGGAGATCCTGCTCGACTTAGCGCCGGGGGCCAAACTTCATCTGGCGACCGCGACCACCGGTGCGGACTACATCGCTGCCATCGACCACTTTGCGCGCCGCGGGGTTCGGGTGATCTCCCGATCGATGTATGGGCCGTACGACGGGCCCGGGGACGGCACCGGCCAGATGGCCAACCTGATCGCCTACGCCGAGGCGCGGGGGATGGTGTGGGTGAACGCCGCGGGCAA
>CBDTZB010000644.1:0-1863 GCA_965364795.1 uncultured Nocardioides sp. | reverse complement strand
AAGAAGATCGTGGTGGATTCGGTACACCAAGTGCATCGAATCCACCACGATTCCAGTGCTACGTCAGACGCTCATCGGCGCGTTCCCGGCCCCGTCAGGCTCGTGTGTCTCAACGACGGCATATATCCCGGTGACAGGCACACGAGCAGGGCGCGCCGCCGACAGCGGCAGATGAGGCGTAGCGCGGGTGAACCATGCGCTACGCCGTCATGGATTACTGGACCAGGAGGAATGGCTCGGGCTACCTCACCCGGCGCTTCCAACGCCAAGTGAGGGGCTTCGACTGAGCGCACGCTCGCCCAACGGCAGTGCCATGTCGCAGGGTATCGGCGGGTCCGGTAACGCGGTCGGGCACGCGGGTGTCAATTGAGCCACACCCCGCTAGCTGTCTAGCCCCATCTCGCTCATCCGCTCGGCGTGGCGCTCGGTCAGACGGGTGAACATCCGTCCGATCGCGGCCAGGTCGAGACCGGGCCGGTCCACCCCTCCGGTGAGTAGCGCGGTCAGCGCGTCCCGATCGGCGGCGACGCGCTGGGCCTGCGTGAGTGCTTCACCCATCAACCGTCGCCCCCACAGCGCCAGCCGGCCACCCATGCGGGGGTCGGCGGTGATGGCGTCCCGGACCCGTTGCACGACGTACGCCGCGTGATCACCGCCGTCGACGCTGGAGACCACGAGGTCACGCGTCTCAGGGTCTAGGTAGGCCGCAATCTCCCGGTAGAAGTCGTTGGCCAAGCCGTCGCCGACGAACGCTTTGACCAGGCCCTCACACCAGTCCGAGGGGGCCGTGTGCAGATGGAACTGGTCGATCGGCTTTCGGAACGGCGCCATGGCCGCGAAGGGGTCGCTGCCCAGCTTCGCGATCCGGTCGTGCAGGGGTAGGACCTTGCCGAACTCCGCGGTGGCCATCGCGGCGAGCGAGACCTTGTCCTCCAGGCTGGGGGCCAGTTTGGCGTCCTCGGCGAGACGTTCGAAGGCCGAGATCTCGCCGTAGGCGATGACGCCGAGGAGGTCGACCACTGCGGCCCGGTAGGTCGCGTCCTCGAACACGTCGGAGAGCACTGAATCAGCGGACACATCGGCAGGAGTCACGGAATCGGGCATGAACCGCACCCTACCGATACACTGGAGAGGAACGACCTTCTAAGAACCCCGTCGGACCACTCGGGTCCGATCGGGCTGTATGTGCGCGGCTGAGTGTGAATCGGCTGCCCCATCACGTCGCACAAGGCGACATGCTGAACACACGAAAGCGACAAGACTCTGACTACTTTCCGAGACTTGGGCGTCCTGCCCAAGATCTGCGACGCCCTTGAGCGCGCCGGCATCACTGTTCCCACCGCCATCCAGGAGATGACCCTCTCGGTCGCTCTGATGGGCACCGACCTCATCGGCCAGGCCCGCACCGGAACCGGCAAGACCCTCGCCTTCGGCATCCCTGTGCTGCAGCGCAGCGTCACCATGGATGACCCGGCCTACACCGATCTCCCTGCGGGCAAGCCCCAGGCCCTGATCGTGGCCCCGACCCGCGAGCTCGCTTTGCAGGTCTCTGCCGACCTGGCGCTGGCCAGCAAGGACCTCGGCCTTCGGGTCCTGACGGTCTACGGCGGCGTTGGCTACGACACCCAACTCGACACCCTTGAAGCCGGCGTCGACGTGGTCGTCGGCACCCCCGGGCGACTGATCGATCTGGCGAACCGTCGTGCGTTGGATCTTTCCCACGTGCACGCGCTGGTCCTCGACGAGGCCGACGAGATGCTCGACCTCGGGTTCCTGCCCGACGTTGAGCGCCTGCTCAGCATGACCCCCGAGACCCGGCAGACGATGCTGTTCTCGGCGACCATGCCCGCGGCGATCGTCTCG
>CBDTZB010000643.1:0-1865 GCA_965364795.1 uncultured Nocardioides sp. | reverse complement strand
CAGCGCCGACTCGGCAGTGGGCTCGGTGTGCGAGGGGTCGTTGATCGACCCCGCCTCACGGCCGTCGTCAGTCATTGATCTCCTCTACGACCTCACCGGGCGGGTTCCCGGTCGAGCGTTCGGTGTCCAAGGCGTGTTGCAGGATCAGCACGGCGGCGGCCTGGTCGACCACCGCGCGGCGCGAAGCGCCCTTACGTCCCTGACCGCGGAGCATAGCCTCAGCGGAAACTGTCGTCATGCGTTCGTCGACCAGACGCACCGGAATCGGTGCCACGCGTCGAGCCAGAAGCATCCCGAACTCGCGGGTTTTGATCGCGGCCGGACCTTCACCTCCGGACAGTGACCGCGGCAGACCCATCACCACCTCGATCACCCCGCTGGACTCCTCGGCGATCTCAGCCAGGATCGCCGAGATCCGTTTCAGGTCACCCTTGCCTCGTTTGACGGTTTCCACGGGGGTCGCCAAGAACCCCGAGGGGTCGCTGCGCGCCACGCCGATCCGGGCGTCACCCGGGTCGATCCCGAGCCGAACTCCGAACCGCATCAGGCGGGGCTGTGACCGGCGACGACGGCAGTGACCTGCTCCAGGGCCGCTGGCACCCCAGAAGCGTCGGTGCCGCCCCCTTGGGCGACATCGTTCTTGCCGCCGCCCTTGCCACCGATGTGGGGGCCGACCGCGCGGACGAGGTCGTTGGCGCTCAGACCGCGATCACGAGCGGCGTCGTTGACGGCAGCCACCACGGCGACCTTGTCATCGACCGTGCCGATGATGACCACCACTCCGGGCTGACCGACCGACAGGCGACCGCGCACGTCCAGCGCCAGGGTGCGTACGTCGCCACCACCGGCACCCGGGGCGTGCCGGGCCACGACCTGCACCCCGTTGACGTCGGTCGCCTCAGCGGCCATCGTCCCGGCTGCGGCGAGGACCTGACCGACGCGGGCCTTCTCGATCTCCCTCTCAGCAACGCGCAGTCGCTCCACGAGGTCGGAGACTCGGCCGACGAGGTCGTCGGGCTGGGTCTTGAGCAGTCCGGTGAGTTGCCCAACCACGTCGCGTTCCTTGGCGAGGTAGGCGAACCCCTCGACCCCGGTGAACGCCTCGATCCGGCGGTTTCCCGATCCGACCGAGGCCTCCCCCGTCAGCACGATGGTGCCGATCTGGGAGGAGTGGTCCACGTGGGTGCCACCGCACAACTCGCGGGACCAGGGTCCGCCGATCTCGACCACGCGCACCTGGCTCGAGTCGTAGGTCTCACCGAAGAGCGCGACCGCGCCCCAATCCTTGGCTTCAGGCAGCGTCATGTACTGCGCCCCCACCGCGAGGTCGGCACGCAGAGCGTTGTTCGAGACCTCTTCGATCTCGCGGACCTGCTCGGGGCTCAGGGCGGTGGTCCACCCGAAGTCGAGTCGCAGGTAGCCCGGTCGGTTGTAGGAGCCGGACTGCAGCGCGCTGGGTCCGAGCACCTCACGCAGGGCTGCGTGCACGACGTGGGTGCCCGAGTGGGCCTGGCGGGCGCCGGTGCGCCAGTCAGGGTCGACCTGGGCGTGGAGTGCTCCGGCTGCGGCGGATCCGGCGGCGAACTCGCCGTCGACCACCCGCACCTGGTGAACGACCAATCCCCGCACGGGGCGCTGAACGTCGAGCACCTCCAGTCGGCCTCCGTCGAACTCGATGATCCCGGCGTCGGCGACCTGGCCACCGGACTCGGCGTAGAACGGCGTACGGTCCAGAACGATCTCGCCGACCTCACCGTTGCCCAGCATCTGGGCGGGCGCTCCGCCCTTCAGCAACGCCAGGGGACGCGACTCGGTCGTCAACGTCTCGTAGGCCAACCACTCCGTGGGGCCGTTGGCATCGAGGA
>CBDTZB010000642.1:0-1872 GCA_965364795.1 uncultured Nocardioides sp. | reverse complement strand
CCGAAGTCTACGCCGGGGGGCCGGTCGGACCCAGACCAGTGGATAGGCTGGGGCACATGTCAACGGCCCGACGAGACAATGTTGCCTTCACGGCAGTGGTCTCGGTCCTCGTAGGCCTCGGTGGCCTCGCGATCCTGGTCGTCCTGGCGCTCTCCGGCGCACCGAGCATCATGTTCCTCGCGACGGTGCTCGCTATGCTTCCCGTGGTGCCCCTGGTTGCCTGCTACCTCTGGCTGGACCGCTACGAACCCGAGCCGCGATCCCTCCTCCTAGCGGCCCTCGCCTGGGGTGCCTTCGTCGCCACCGTCGCCGCCATCGTGCTGGGTGGCATCGGCGGACTGGTCGTCGGATTCACCGAGGAAGCCTCGCTGACCGTGGTCGCACCGGTGACCGAGGAGGCCAGCAAGGGGCTCTTCCTCCTCCTACTTCTGTGGTGGCGCCGAGCCGAATTCGACGGAGTGCTGGACGGCATCGTCTACGCCGGCATGGTCGGGATCGGGTTCGCCTTCACCGAAAACATCCTCTACCTCGCCGCGGCGTACAACGGGACGGACGGGATGGGGCCCGGGGGAGTCGTCGGCATCACCTCGACCTTCGTGATCCGTGGGCTGTTCAGTCCGTTCGCCCACCCCTTGTTCACCACGTTCATCGGCATCGGCATCGGCATCGCTGTCTCCTCGCGCCTTCCGGCGGTCCGGTTCCTGGCGCCCCTCGCTGGCTACGTGCTGGCCGTGATCGCGCACGGGCTGTGGAACGGTTCGACGATCTATGGCACCAACGGCTTCATCGGCGTCTATCTCGCTTTGATGGTGCCCGCCTTCATCGGCATGCTCACGCTGGCCATCTGGGTGCGCAGCCGCGAGCGGGTCCTGTTGACCCTGGCGCTCCAGGACGCCGCCGATCGCGGGTTGATGCCGTCCACCGACATCGGTTGGCTCGTTGATCTCAGGGCCCGCCGTGCGGCCCGAAATCACGCCCGTCAGACTGGTGGGGCCGAGGGACTGCGGGCTATGAAGGACTATCAGCAAGCCGCCATCGAACTCGGCTTCCTGCACCACCGACTACTCCGAGGGACCGCGCCCGCTGACTACCGGGCCCGAGGACAGGACTTCCTCTTGCGCATCGAGACAAGTCGGCCGTACGTATCCTTCCCAGGGCAGGTGGCACCCACACGATGACCAGGGCCGAACGACGTTCCGCCGCCGCAGCAGCAGGCGCGCCCAAGGACGGCGACACGAACAAGATGCTCACCGCTCTCGTGCGGCTCAGAGGGGCACTCCAGGCGGTCACGCTGCCGCTGGAGACCCCCGGAGTCGAGGAACACCGCGACTCGCTCCTCGAGATGATCCACCAACTCGAGGACTACATCATCCCGCGCCTGATGACGATCGAGGCGCCGCTGCTCACCGTCGTCGGCGGTTCCACTGGCGCCGGCAAATCGACCCTGGTCAACTCCCTGGTCGGCCGTCGAGTCACTGCCCCCGGCGTGCTGCGCCCCACCACCCGCTCACCGGTCCTGGTGCACCACCCCGACGACGCCCATTGGTTCGGCCAGGATCGGTTGCTGCCGGACCTCGCCCGAGTCGAGCACAGCACCGACGACCCCAACGCCTTGCAACTGGTGTCCTCGGACACCGTGCCCGCCGGTTTGGCCATCCTCGATGCCCCCGACGTGGACTCCGTCGAGGAGCGCAACCGACAACTCGCTGCTCAGCTCCTGGCTGCCGCTGACCTGTGGTTGTTCGTCACCTCGGCCGCGCGGTACGCCGACCAGGTCCCGTGGGACTTCCTCAAGCAGGCGGCCGAGCGCTCGACCGCGGTCGCGATCGTGTTGGACCGCACCCCCGATGAGGCGATCGAGACGGTCTCCAC
>CBDTZB010000641.1:0-1886 GCA_965364795.1 uncultured Nocardioides sp. | reverse complement strand
ACCCTCCGGTGACTCTAGAGAACTCTACCCTAGACACAGGCTCCGGTGCGCATAGGGTACCACGCAAGGGTCCATTCTTCCAGCGCGTCGGTCCCGCATCATGGAGTCCCCCTCCGGGCCGCCGTGGTCAGATCGTCTTCGGTAGCCTGTGCCAGCAGGCGAGGAACCCGACCAGGCCGCACTCGGGGATCGTGGATCAGAAGTCCGGATCAGCCTCAGTCACTGATTGGCGTATTCCTTGTCCTCGAAACTGCCGGGGAGTCCTTCTGAGTCGCCACGGCGTCGATGGTGCCGAGGCGATCGAGCTCTGCCGGGTCCGGCTCGCTGAAGCCGGCGTGGAGATCAGTGCCTCAATCCCTGAAATGCCACAACCACGGGTCACTGGGGCATGGCTCGGCCCCCGCCACGAGTACACGACAGGCGGAAAGAGTAAGTTCTCCCAGCACGTCTCCGAGCGTCTCTAGCTCGCTTCGCTAGTCTCAACGAGACCGGGGACTCGCAGGCCTTCAGCCCCTACTCTCAGTCGGCCGATCGAGATACCTCGGCACCTCCCGACGACGAAGATGCGCCCAGACTGTCGTCTCAGCGATCCCAAACCGCTCAGCCAACTGCGGATACGTGCTCCCGGCCCGGTAGGACTCGACCAGCTCATCCACCTGAGCGGGCTTCAGTCTGACTTGCCGCTGCCGAGACTTCGGCCGCTCTGGAACATCGGAGCACGCCTCAAAGATCTGGTCCTTCCCGGGATCCTCGTGCCGCGCGCTTTGTCCCCGGAGGGCCACCAACCGAAAATGTTGTCCCGACAGGATCTGGCGACAGGCTGAGCGGTCACTACGAGCTCGGTAGCAACGCCCTCACCGGGCTCATGGCTGCTGCTGCCCTCGACGAACTCGCGCCAGAGGTCAGACCACCCGGCGGTGAACTCAGTGCAGAACCGCGCACCCGCTTCCCTCAACGGAACAGAGCCTGACAGCGGCCTCGTTGCCCGAGCGATCCCGACGGGCGGACGGGTCGAGAACGGTCGGGGAACCTTCCCGAAACGCAATCCAGACGGTCGTCGAGTCAAAAGCTCGCGACACTGTGCCTCTAATGATCCGTGCTGTTCTGTTCACCCAGGTGGTGGGTTCCACCGCGATGCGCACCTCCCACGGCGACGCGGCGGTCGATCGGTTGCTTCGGGCCCACGACGAGATGGTCGAGTCGGCAGTGGCGTCGGTCGGCGGCACCGTGGTGAAGGGCACCGGTGATGGCTCCATTGCGGTCTTCGATTCAGCCCGGGCGGCGGTCGAGGCCGCAGTAGCGATACAGGTGTCGGTGGCGGACCGGGAGATCGAAGCTGACAGACCGGAGTTGGAGGTGCGCGTCGGTATCAACGCCGGCGAGGTCGACGAGGAACGTGGCGATGTGCTCGGCGAAGCGGTGAACGCAACTGCTCGCTTGCTCGACTACGCCGACGGTGGCGAAGTCGTTGTGACCAGGGTCGTGCGGGATCTGGTGGGAACGACCGACGTCGAGTTCGTTGATCTTGGTTCTCGGGAGCTCCAGGGATTCCCTCAGCCGTGGCAGCTGCTGGCCGTCGACTGGGACGGGACCAGTCACCAGCCGAGGCTCTCTGTCCGCCTCCTGGGCGAGGCGACGGTCGAGCGCCACGACGGCATGCAGGTGTCTGGTCTCATGACGCCCCCCATCCAGCGGCTCGTGGCCCTGCTCGCGTTGGCCCACGGCCGGCCTGTGGCCCGGTCAACGCTCGCTTACACACTGTGGCCCGACTCGAGCGAGTCCCAGGCGCGCACGAACCTGCGCAAGGTCCTCCATGCGCTACGGCGCGACATGCCCAGGGTGATCGACCACGTGGAGGTCGACAACCAACAGATCCGCTGGCTCAT
>CBDTZB010000640.1:0-1888 GCA_965364795.1 uncultured Nocardioides sp. | reverse complement strand
TCACCGGAGGCTCGCTGCTCTACGGCGCGACCGGTCGACCCGACCTGCTGGGTGAGGAGCACACCGAAACCCTCGCTCGCAAGCAGCACGCGTCGGCTCACCGGTTGGCTGAAGAGCTGCCCGACGAGACCGAGGTCTTCCCCACGCACGGATTCGGCTCGTTCTGCGCCGCGACGCAGTCCGACGCGACCCAGTCCTCGATCGGGCAGGAGCGCAAGTCCAACGCCGCCCTCACCGAGGACGAGGAGACCTATGTCCGCGAACTTCTCGCGGGCCTCGGCCCCTGGCCGACGTACTACGTGCATATGGGCTCCGGCAACGCCGCAGGTCCCACCGAGCCGGATCTCTCCCTGCCCGAGGAAGCGGACGCAGCGGAGTTGCGTCGTCGCATCGAAGCTGGCGAGTGGGTCGTCGATCTCCGTAACCGAACCGCCTTCGCGGCGGGCCATGCGCCCGGGACCCTGAACTTCGGTCTGGACGGCGCGTTCGCGACCTACCTCGGTTGGTTGATCGAGTGGGGCACCCCCGTGACGCTGCTGGGCAAGAGCATCGAGGAGGTCTCCGAGGCCCAACGTGAGTTGGTGCGGATCGGGATTGATCGTCCTGCCGCCCATGCGACCGGAGGACCCGAGCAGTGGGCCGACACTGTGGCGTCGTTCCCCGTCGCCACCTTCGAGGAACTGGCCCAGGTTCGTCACCACCGAGAGGTGGTCATTCTCGACGTACGTCGGGCCGACGAGCACGACGACGCCAGCATCGCCGGCGCTGTCAACGTGCCGCTGCACGAACTGCCGAAACGGGTCGGCGAAGTGCCGGCCGGAGAGGTCTGGGTGCACTGCGCCAGCGGCTACCGATCCTCGGTCGCGGCATCCGTTCTCGACGCGGCCGGCCGCAAGGTCGTCGCGATCGACGACTCCTTCGAGAACGCCGACAAGGTCGGGCTGAGCCTCGTCGGACCTGAGGCCTGAAGCCCTCCGGGACGAGGAGCTGAAGGCTCCTCGTCCCACCCAATTCTTCACTGATCATCAATGACGTCGCGCACGAGCGACCCACCATGTCTTAGGAGCACGCATGACCACGACCACCACTCGCCCAGAGCAGCTGACGCCAGCCGCCTCTGACGGGCCACCCCACGCAGGCCCCTTGGGTCGCTTGGGTATGGCCGTCATCGATCACCGCAAGCTGACCGCGATCCTGTGGGTCGTCCTGGTTGTTGGTCTGGGCATCTTCGCTCCTCGCGTCGAGGCTGAGCTGTCCGGCGCCGGATGGCAGGCTGACGGATCCGAGTCCGTCGCTGTGCGCGAGGCCGCCGAGACCCACTTCGGAGGAAACGCCAGCTCCGCCATCCAGGTGGTGGTGCACAGCACCGACGGAACTCTGGCGCAGGGTGACGGTGCGCAGGTGCTGGCCCGCGCCACGGCCATCCTCGAGGAGGACCCACGAATCGCCGAGGTGATGGCGCCGCAACCGGGTGCCACCTTGAGCGAGGACGGCACGACCGCAGTCCTGCTGGCCGGGGCAGGCGCCGACACCAACGAGATGGTGCGGGCCGCCGATGACCTCAAGGGACCCCTGCAGGACCTGTCGACCGACGGAGTAGAGGTCAACCCTACGGGCGCCTCGCTGCTGTGGTCCGACTTCAACGAAGCCAACCTCGACGCCATGCTGAAGTCGGAGATGTTGTCCTGGCCGGTCACCATGTTGATCCTGGTGCTGGCTTTCGGCGCCCTGGTTGCTGCAGGGCTTCCGCTCCTGCTCACCCTGGCTGGTCTCGTGGCCTCCGCGGGGTCGCTGGTGCTGATCAACAACCTGGTGCCCGTCTCCATCTGGGCCATGAACTTCGCCATGATGTTCGCCCTCGCGCTCGGCATCGACTACGCGCTCTTCC
>CBDTZB010000639.1:0-1895 GCA_965364795.1 uncultured Nocardioides sp. | reverse complement strand
CTTTCAAGGGCCTCGACAGGTCGCATACTCACCGCTCCACGGGTGAAAGCGACGTCAACCCTGCTTGCGTTGACCTGCTGACGACAAGTTCCCGGCTGAACTGTGGCCCTGTGTACAACCACCCTCAACCAAAAAAGGGACTGTCAGTGGGTGTCTCTAGAGTGTAAACATGCAGCAATCGCAGGGAAATCACGAGCAGCGACTCACCGCTGCCGCGAGTGCCCGAGGTCAAGCCCCTGGAGGTGGTGTAGCGCTGCGTGACCCCTCGTGGGGTTCAGGCGCTCAGTGCGGGCAGGTCCTCCTTGTTGATGTCGGGGTCGCTGGTGGCGACGATGTTGAGGCGGGACTTGGCGAGGATGTCGAGTCCGAGGTAGCGGCGCCCTTCGGCCCATTCGTCGGTTTGTTCCGCCAGGACGGCGCCGACGAGGCGGACGATGGCGTCGCGGTTGGGGAAGATCCCGACCGAGTCGGTGCGACGTCGGATCTCGCGGTTGAGCCGCTCGTTCGGGTTGTTCGACCAGATCTGCTGCCACAGACCTTCAGGGAAGCTGGTGAACGCCAGGATGTCCTCGCGTGCTCCGGCGAGGTGCTCGTGGACTTCTGGCAACTTGTCCTGGACGTAGTCCAGGAGTCGGTCGAACTGGGCGTGGACGGCTGGTGCGTCGGGCTGGTCATAGACCGAGTGGAGCATCGCTTTGACCGCCGGCCACATGCTCTTGGGAGTCACCGACATCAAGTTCGCCGCGTAGTGGGTCCGGCAACGCTGCCAGGCAGTTCCGGGCAGGTTCGCCGCGATCGCGTCCTTCAACCCCGCATGTGCGTCAGAGGTGACGAGCCGGACCCCGCCCAGGCCGCGGGCGACGAGGTCGGCGAAGAACGTGTTCCAAGCCGGCCCAGTCTCACTGGTGGCGACCCGGATGCCCAAGACTTCTCGGCGGCCATCAGCGTTGACGCCGGTCGCAACCAGCACGACGGAGTTCACGACCCGGCCACCTTCGCGGACCTTCATCGTGAGCGCGTCAGCGGCCAAAAATGTAAACGGCCCAGCCTCGTCCAGCGGCCGGTGGCGGAACTCATCGACCATCTGATCAAGGTCAGCCGCCATCCGTGAGACCTGGGACTTGGACAACGAGTTGATCCCCAGCGTCTTGACGAGCTTGTCCATCCGCCTGGTGCTGACGCCGGCGAGGTAGCAGTCCGCGACGACCGTGATCAGCGCAGACTCAGCCCGTTTGCGGCGCTCAAGCAACCACTCAGGGAAGTAGGACCCGGTGCGCAGCTTCGGCACTTGGACGTCGATCGTGCCGACACGGGTATCCAGGGGCCGGTGTCGATAGCCGTTTCGTTGCGCCGTCCGGTCGAGGCTGGGACGGCCGTACTCGGCGCCGACCACGGCATCGGCGTCAGCTGAGAGCAACGCGTTGATCATCGTCTGCAACAGGCCGCGCATCAGATCTGGGCTGGCCTCAGCCAGAGCTTCGCCAAGCAGGCCAAAAGGGTCGACAATATGTGGTGCGGTCATCGTGATGACTCCGTTCGAGGATTCGGTAGAAGGTTGACTCGAAGGATCACGCGGTGGCCGCGCCCATGTCCATCACGGTGAAGAACTCGGCGACCGCGCTACACCACTATCGGGGGCTTAACTAGCCGAGTTGGCCGAGATCGAGGACAGCCCGCCACCGTGGCTGGTCCAGTCGCGTGCCAACCGGATCGGCAAGAAGCCGGTGTGGGTCGATTTGGTGTGCGACGTCTGCGGGCTTGCCGAGAAAGTCCGGCCGAAGAAGTGGTGGCCGGCGTTCACGTACGTCAGTTGCGACTTCCATCAGCCCTCCGACCTACCGAGCCCGCTCCACGGCGAACATCGTACGGAGATGCCGGGGATTGGTAGCCGGTTT
>CBDTZB010000638.1:0-1897 GCA_965364795.1 uncultured Nocardioides sp. | reverse complement strand
ACCGCCGGTGACTGTGCGATCGAACGCGGCCGCCGCCCAGTCCGGCCACCCATGGCGAGCATCGGTCCATGTTTCGGTAACTCGGATCCCGCCCTCGACGGGCTCGAAATCATAGGCCCACGTCGCGATCCGACCTCGCAGGACCGGGGTCCGGGCACCGATCTTCCACACGTCGAAAGCGAACCGCTTTCCCGGATCGGAAGCTGTGACAACGCACTCAGTAACCCAACGAGCACGACCGCGCCGATTGGTGCCGACGAACGTCTCACCCGTGTGCAACGGACGCCCCGGCAGACCTGGCGCCAAGGTGGCCCTGATGTTCTCCGGGCTCCACCGCGGCATCTGAGTCGGGTCGGCGACCTGCTCCCAGATCGTCTTGGCCTCGACGCCATCGACCACGACGCTGTCACTCACCTGCATGATGCGGGGCATCTGCGTCCTTTCGTCTACGCGCCACTCAGTATGGTGCCTCAGATCAGTTCGTCTCTGATGCCCATCCGGTCCAGCTGTTGACCAGCGCCCACCTCGACCGAGCCGACGACGCCTTCGTCCACGCCTACGACCCTGCGCTCACGGCGAAGGGTCGGAGTGTGTCAGAGATCGGGACTGCTGCAGGGACCGTTGACGCGCAATGTGCGCCTACGACATGGTCTCCGCCAGCCAACGATTGCGCTGCAACAGGAGGCGACTCATGTAGCAAGTCAGAACCGTCGCGTGGACAATCTCGTCAAGAGCGCCAAGAGGCGAGGCGACGTCAACGACATCGGTCCTGAGCCCTTTCAGGCCGATGGTGAGGACGTACGAGGCCAGGTCCAGACAGAGCGCAGGATGAAGGCCAGCAGCAGCACCTCGAGTCCGATGGACACGCCGAAGAAGTAGGTCCAGGTCTCACCGACCCCATTGAAGGCCGAGTAGGGGATGAGAAGCGTCGCCACGACGAGGTTGGTCGCTCGGGTTGCACCGGCGGGCAGGATCACCGACAGCACGATCATCAGGGTCGGGATGGCGATGGAGATGAGCGCGATCGTGACAAAGGTTTGGTTGATGTCGAACTCGAAGACGACACCGGCCCGGAGATCGTCGATCGCCCCGGGCTTGTAGAGGTGGAAGTAGTCGACGTAGATGTAGAGGAACATGAAGCTGGTCCAGGCCGCTGCGAGCTTCGCCCTGACGGGCACCGGCGGATCATGCAGTGCTGTGGTGGTCTCTGCTTTCGTGTTCGTGTTCAAGGGACTCTCCATCGTCAGGGTGGTAGGTGGGTGGCGTCGAGGCGGGCCAATGGCTCAGAGGCTCAGTGACTCACCAGCGACCTCAACACTCGCCGCGTCGCGGCGTGCGTACATCGGCGTCGAGGCCGGAGCTTCCTCCGCCGCGAGGAGGAGCAAGGTCTCGTTCTTTCGGCCGTTCCCCCGCAGCCTCGGTGGTCCTTAGGCTGAGCGGGTGATCACCAACGCCCTGCGCTCGCTGTGGGCCGAGCCCCGCGCAGCCGCCGTCCCCGAACGGCGACCGGGCGACTGGATGCTGGTCGGTGCGTTGATGGTGACCGCGCTGCTCGAGGGAGTCTTTCGCGACGTCGTCGCCTGGCGGCCGTTCGTGACGATCGTGGCTGTCGCACTCGCTCCGGTGCTGCTCTGGCGGCGTACGAGGCCGTTGGCCTGCGTCCTGGTGGGCTTCGGCACCGCTGCCGTTCTGGGGATGGCGAGTCTGGCGAGTGGGACCCCCGGTCTCGGCCTCACCACGATGATCTACGTCCTGGTCCTCGTCTACGCACTGGTCCGCTGGGGCTCAGGGCACGAGATCGTGGTCGGGCTTGCGGCGGTGCTGCTGGCGGCGACCATCGGCCTGGTCGCCGACCACACTGGTCCGGCCGAGGTCATCGGCGGGTTCGGCATCTTGG
>CBDTZB010000637.1:0-1898 GCA_965364795.1 uncultured Nocardioides sp. | reverse complement strand
GTGTCGGTGTTCGCCGGTGTCGGTGAGCGCACCCGTGAGGGCAACGACCTCATCGAGGAAATGACCGACGCTGGCGTGATCGGCCAGACCGCCCTGGTCTTCGGTCAGATGGACGAGCCGCCGGGGACGCGTCTGCGTGTTGCCCTGTCGGCACTCACCATGGCGGAGTACTTCCGCGACGTGCAGAACCAGGATGTGTTGCTCTTCATCGACAACATCTTCCGGTTCACCCAAGCCGGCTCCGAGGTCTCCACGCTGCTCGGTCGGATGCCGTCCGCGGTGGGCTACCAGCCCAACCTGGCCGACGAGATGGGTCAGCTCCAGGAGCGGATCACCTCAACGCGCGGTAACTCGATCACCTCGCTGCAGGCGATCTACGTGCCCGCCGATGACTACACCGACCCGGCCCCGGCCACGACGTTCGCTCACCTCGACGCCACCACTGAGTTGTCGCGTGACATCGCATCGCAGGGTATCTACCCCGCCGTCGACCCCTTGACCTCAACGTCTCGGATCCTCGACGCCCAGTACATCGGGCAGGAGCACTACGACTGCGCGATCCGGATCAAGCGGATCCTGCAGCGCAACAAGGAACTCCAGGACATCATCGCCATCCTTGGTGTCGATGAGCTGTCCGAAGAGGACAAGGTCATCGTGTCCCGCGCCCGTCGCATCCAGCGGTTCCTGTCGCAGAACACCTACGTGGCCAAGCAGTTCACCGGTCTTGAGGGATCGACGGTGCCGGTCAAGGACACCATCGAGGCGTTCAACAAGATCGCCGATGGCGACTACGACCACGTTGCCGAGCAGGCCTTCTTCATGTGCGGCGGTCTGGATGACGTCGAGGCGAAGTGGGCCGAGATCCAGAAGAGGTCCTGATGACTGACGGCCCGCTCCAGGTGGAACTCGTTGCGGCCGACCGGACTGTTTGGTCCGGTCAGGCCACGATGGTGATCGCCCGGACCGTCGACGGCGACGTGGGTGTCCTCAAGGGACACGCGCCGTTGTTGTCCTTGCTGACCGACGCGGTCATCGAGATCTCTGAGCCGAACGGTCAGTTGGTCTTCGCCACCGTCGAGGGCGGTTTCCTCTCGGTGGCCAACGACCGGGTGTCGATCCTCTCCGAGCGGTCGATCCTGGCCGAGGAGATCGACATCAACCAGGCGCAGATGGACCTAGAAGCTGCTCGTCACCTGAGCGATGACGAAGCGGGGGCGGCCATCCGCCGTGCCGAAACCAGGATTCGTGCCGCGGAGAAGCTCAGGGCGTCCTAACCGACGCGTCCACCGTGGCTCAAAGTTGTGCGGATGGGGAGGGGTAGCGCATGCCGATATGGCAGTGGGTACTTGACGCTGCTGGCATAGCGCTGCTCCTTCTCGTCATTTTCGGCGTCTCCCTGTGGGTGCGGCGCCGTGTGCTCTCCCGGCACGGGGGGACATTTGAGCTGAGCTATCGCCTCGACGCTTCGCGCCCGGGCCATGGGTGGGGGCTCGGACTGGGCAGGTACAAGGGCGAGCATCTGGAGTGGTTCCGGCTCTTCTCGGTCCTCCCCAAGCCACGCGTCACGTGGGCTCGGACCGAACTGAGCTACGACGGGAAGCGTGAAGCCCGGGGAACCGAGCAGACGTCTCTCTATCCCGACCACGTGGTGATCCGCTGCCGGTCGGATTCGGGCGAGATCGAACTGGCTATGAGCCCGTCCTCGCTCACCGGCTTCCAGTCGTGGCTCGAGGCGAAACCGCCCGGCACCGACTGGACCGCCGGGCGCTGACTCACTTCAAACGTTCGTTCCTCACTGCGGACGCTCACCGCTATGTCTATGGGCGGTTCACGTTCTCCGTTCGTTCCTCACTGCGAACGCTCACCGCCGGGCACCCAGAGGACGTCGCCCGCCTCCC
>CBDTZB010000636.1:0-1904 GCA_965364795.1 uncultured Nocardioides sp. | reverse complement strand
GGACTCGGACGAGTCGCAACCCACGTCCGCGCCGGCCGCGAGCCCAACACCTGAGGGAACTCCGGGGACGGCGACCATCGAGAAGAAGCCTTATCTCGAGGTCCCTGCGGGAGTTGAGCTGAATGAACCAGGCCGCGCATTGCAGATCGGGGAAACGGCTACGGTCGCGTGGGAGCCGCGGCAGGGGCAGGTAGGCGTCTTGGACATCCAAGTGACAAGGGTCGAGAAGACGTCCTTCAAGGAGTCCTTCAGCGGGTGGAAGCTCGATGCCACGACCAAGAGGGCCACCCCCTACTTCGTGCGGACCAAGATCACTAACGTGGGCGCCACGGATGTGGGGAAACGCGGCGTGCCGCTCTACCTCGTCGATTCCAACGGCACGCTCATCCAGCCCTCTCGCTTCCAGACCCGCTTCGACCCGTGTCCCAGCAATCCGGATTTCCCCAACAAGTACCCCGTGGGCAAGTCCGCTGCGTTCTGCTTGGTCTACCTGGCTCCCGAGGGCACGGAGTTCCGGTCGGTGAGCTTCCGTCCGACCCAGGAGTTCAACCCGATCACCTGGAACGGCCAGGCCAAGCCCATCAAGAAGCCGAAGAAGAGCCAGAAGAAGAACACGAACCAGGCCGAGGACAACTAGTCGATGGCGATCCCCACGTCGCTGACCCTCGGGTCGCTCGAGGTGTCGACTCCGGTCGTCCTGGCGCCGATGGCCGGCATCACCAATGCGGCGTACCGCCGGCTGTGCGCGGAGCACGGGGCTGGCCTCTACGTCTGCGAGATGATCACCTCGCGCGGTCTCGTGGAGCGCGACGAAACGACCCTGAGCATGTTGGTCTTCGACGAACTCGAGACCACGCGTTCGGTGCAGCTCTACGGCACCGACCCGACGTACGTCGCGCAGGCGACCGAGATTCTCTGCGCCGAGTACGGCGTGGCTCACGTGGACCTGAACTTCGGGTGCCCGGTCCCGAAGGTGACCCGTAAGGGTGGAGGCGGGGCGCTGCCGTGGAAGCGTGGGCTGCTGGGTCGGATCCTGGAGGGCGCGGTGGCCGCCGCGGCGCCCTACGACGTCCCAGTGACGATCAAGACTCGCAAGGGTCTCGACGACGATCACTTGACCTACCTCGATGCGGGCCGCATCGCCCAAGAGACCGGCTGCGCGGCGATCGCCCTGCACGGCCGCACCGTGGCGCAGGCCTACTCGGGGGTGGCTGATTGGGAAGCCATCGCCGCCCTGGTCGATCACGTCGAGATCCCGGTCCTTGGCAACGGAGATATCTGGGAGGCGTCAGACGCCATCGCGATGATTGAGCGGACCGGCGCCGCCGGGGTCGTCGTTGGTCGCGGCTGTCTGGGTCGCCCGTGGATCTTCCGTGACCTCGCCGCCGCGTTCTCCGGGACCCCGGTTGCGACCTTGCCCTCCTTAGGCGAGGTAGCGATCATGATGCGCCGCCACGCCGAACTTCTGTGTGAGCACATGGGGGAGGAGCGTGGTTGCCGTGAGTTCCGCAAGCACGTGTCGTGGTACCTCAAAGGCTTTGGTGCTGGCGGCGAGATGCGACGGTCTCTGGGACTGGTCGACTCGCTGAGCACCTTGGACGACCTGCTGGGTCGCCTCGATCCCACGGAGCCGTTCCCCGTTGGCGAGCTCGGGACCCCCAGGGGTCGTCAGGGATCACCTCGATCACGCGTCGTGCTCCCGGAGGGGTGGCTCGATGATACGGATGGGACGCCTGGGAATCCTGATGCCGTGGGCCAGTTCACAGTGGAGCGCGAAGACGCCGTGGAGCTCACCGGAGGGTGACTGGGAACACCCGAAAACTTTGTGCAAAGATTCACGAAGGCCCTTTGATCTGTGTTTTAGTCGTTAGGTGCTCGACGGTCACCCCGTCGGGCACACGCCC
>CBDTZB010000635.1:0-1907 GCA_965364795.1 uncultured Nocardioides sp. | reverse complement strand
TAACCTCCGGGTTGGTCCAGATGGTCTCGCAATCGCCGTCCTGACTTGGGTCACGTGAGCGGATTTGCTGAAGCCAGATCGCGCTGACCTGGGACGATGTGATCGGTTAGTGCGCACCTAAGGCACTAAGTGGGGTCGATAGGATCGGTCGGTGGCGTGGATTCGGCGGGTTCGTACGGCCTCTGGTGCTACGGCGGTGCAGATCGCTGAGTCGGTCAATGGTCGGCGTCGGATCGTGCGGCACATCGGGTCAGCACGGGACGAGGCGGAGTTGGGGCTCCTGATGGACGAGGCCCAACGGTGCCTGACCGATGACCGCCAAGGCGTCCTGGACCTCGGACTCACACCGGCGCCAGTGAAAACGGCGATGCTGGGACCAGCCGAACCGCAGAGCCTGTTCGCGAACCCCTCCACCGCAATGCCGGTTGGGCCACGCACAGTGACGTCGGCACGAGTACTCAAGACCTCATCGGGAATGTTGTACGACGTCTTGGCTGGGGTCTACACCAGCCTCGGGTTCGACGCCGTGGCCGATGAGAACTTCCGTGACCTCGTGATCGCCCGGGTCGTCGAGCCGACCAGCCTGCTCGACATCGACCGGGTCCTGGCCGAACTGGGGCGACGGACAGTGAGCCTCTCGACGAGGAAACGGACACTGCGGCGTTGCCATGATGGCCAGTACCGGGACCAGATAGCGACCGCCTGCTTCCACCGTGCGCTCACCAGTGGTGATGTGTCGCTGGTGCTCTACGACGTCACGACCCTCTACTTCGAAGCCGAAAAGGAGGACGACCTGCGCAAGGTCGGATTCTCCAAGGAACGCCGGGTCGACCCCCAGATCGTGGTCGGTCTCCTGGTCGACCGGACCGGGTTCCCCCTCGAGATCGGCTGCTACGAAGGGAACAAAGCTGAGACCCAGACGATCGTTCCGATCGTGAAGGCATTCCAGGAACGTCACGACCTGACCGACATGGTCGTCGTCGCTGACGCCGGGATGTTGTCGACGAAGAACCTCACCGAACTCGACGAATCTGGTCTGCGGTTCATCGTTGGGTCGCGGGTCACCAAGGCCCCCATCGATCTTGCCTCCCACTTTCGGTGGCACGGCGACCTCTTCACTGACGCCCAGCTGATCGACACGGTCACTCCGAAGAACAGCCGGGTTATCGAGAACAACGAGATGGTCAAGGCCGAACCCGTCTGGGACCCGCAGGCACATCCCGGTTCGTGGCGTGCGGTGTGGGCCTACTCCAGGAAGCGTGCGGTGCGGGACACCAAGACCCTGAAGTTGCAGGAGACCCGCGCCAGGGAAGTCGTCGCCGGGCAGAAGAGCGCGAAGGCGCCGCGGTTCGTGAAGAACACGAACGGCACCAAGTCCCTCAACGAGGCCTCCCTGGCCCGGGCCCGCAGGTTGGTTGGGCTCAAGGGGTACGTCACCAACATCCCCACCGACCTCATGGGCCCAGGTGAAGTCATCGCCAGCTACCACGACCTGTGGCGGGTCGAGCAGTCCTTCCGGATGTCCAAAACCGACCTCCGCGCACGACCGATGTTCGCCAGGACCCGGGACGCGATTGAGGCGCACCTGACCATCGTGTTCACCGCCCTCGCGGTATCCCGCGAGATTCAGGACCGAACCGGGCTATCGATCCGCCGGGTCCTGCGGACCCTGAAACCGCTGCGCACAGCCACCATCGAGATCAACGGCGTCATCACCACGATCCCACCCGCCCTCGGAGCCGACGAGACCGCGATCCTCAACGCGCTGCAAGACCTCCGCGCAAGGCACTAAGCCATTTGACCCAACTCAGGTGATCGGCAACGGTTGGGCCTCAGGCGCGACGGGAAGGCCAAGATCGAGTTCGGACTGATCCTCGACCATACGCGCACGAGCGGCGGCCTTCAGT
>CBDTZB010000634.1:0-1911 GCA_965364795.1 uncultured Nocardioides sp. | reverse complement strand
TCAGTGGCACGCCCACGTACATGGTGGGTGACACCAAGCTGGAGTTCACGAACGAGAAGAACGAGGTCGTGATCGAACCGACCGCCGAAGATCTGCTCCGGGCCATCAATGAGGCCAACAACTGATCCTGTTGCAAACCCCTTACGAGACGGGCCTCCGCTATGCGGAGGCCCGTCTTCTCACGTCTATGCGCTGCTCTCATTGGTCTTGAGCGGATATTGAGGAAGGGCAGCGGAGGACCCTGAGGGTAGTGGTGGAGTATGGACTCATCAGCACGAGGAAACAAAATGAGAGGAGTTCTTCGATGATGGGATATGGATGGGGAATGGGTGTCGGCGGTTGGATCGGCATGGCGGTCTTCTGGGTCGCCCTGATCGTCTTGATCGTCTGGTTGGTGACGCGGGCCTTCAGCCCGGGCAGCAGCCAACGTGAGACCCGCGGAGACAGCAGTTGGCAGGAGAGTGCGGATCAGGTGCTGGACAGGCGTTTTGCCGCCGGTGAGATTGACGAGCCCACCTACCACCGCATGCGTGAAGCCCTGCGCTCGGGACGTTCGCCACACAACATGGAAAAGTGAGAACTCCCATGGCAATCACACAGAACAGAGGCGGTTGGCGTCGGGGGTGGTGGGTGCCTGCTATCGCACTGGTCGCACTGCTGATCTCAGGGGGCTGGCTCTTCACCCAGCAATCACCCTCCGGCTGGGGGACGGATTCCAGTTGGGGCGAGAGCGGGATGATGGGCGGTACCGGATACGAGGCGATGGCGGGTGGGTACGGCTGGCTGAGCGAGGACGCCGAACCGGTCGACGACCTGGACCAGGCGCGGGAGCGTGCCGCAGACTATGCGGAGATCCTGCTGCCCGGATCGGAGGTGGGCGAGGTGATGCGCTTCGAGAACCACTACTACGCCGACCTGCAGGACTCCGACGGGTCCAGGATCACCGAAGTACTCATCGACCCCCGCTCGGGGGCGGTGCGGCCCGAGATGGGTCCTGCCACGATGTGGAACACCCGGTTCGGGATGATGGGCCGCGGCGGCGGTTCAGAGGCGGACATCAGCGCCGACGAGGCCCAGGAGATCGCTGATGACTGGCTGGCGGACCGCGGGGACGGGCTCACCTCCGATGACCCCGTTCAGTTCCCCGGCTACTACACGCTGCACACCGTGCGCGACGGTGAAATCACCGGCATGCTGTCGGTGCACGCAGTCACCGGCGACGTGTGGTACCACTCCTGGCACGGTGACTTCGCGGAGATGTCGGAGCACTCGTGAGCAGCTCACCCCGACACCACGACCCTGCCCACCAGGAACCGCCCTCGACAGGGGTGCGGGTCCTGGTGGTGGAGGACGACCCGGCCATCTCCCAACTGGTCGCAAGCTACCTGGAACGGGACGGCTTCGTCGTCGATGTCGCGGGAGACGGCGAGACAGCTGTGGATCTGACGCGGTCCCTGCGGCCGGACGTCGTCGTGCTCGACCTGATGCTCCCGGGCATCGACGGGATCGAGGTCTGCCGCCGGATCCGCACCTTCTCGGACGCCTACGTCGTCATGCTCACCGCCCGCGTCGAGGAGATCGACCGTTTGATCGGTCTCTCGGTGGGCGCCGATGACTACCTTGGCAAGCCGTTCTCCCCGCGAGAGCTCGTTGCACGCATTCGAGCAATGCTGCGCCGGCCCCGCGCGGCGGATCCCGGCATCGAAGCAATCCGCCGGTTCGGTGCCCTGCAGATTGATCCGGTGGCCCGGGAGGTCCTGCTGGATGACCGACTGCTCGACCTGACACGCACCGAGTTCGACCTGCTGGAGGTGTTGTCGGCCCATCCACGCAGGGTTTTCGCGCGACGCCTACTACTCGAGGAGGTTTGGGGCGGGGACTGGTTCGGTGATGACCATGTGGTCGAGGTCC
>CBDTZB010000633.1:0-1911 GCA_965364795.1 uncultured Nocardioides sp. | reverse complement strand
CACCTCGCCGAGGAGACACGGTCCCGCCACATCGATGACCTGGCTCACCGCAGGGGGGACCGGGCCGGTCGGCGTCGCCTGTTCACCAAGGCCACGGTGGTCGCCGCAGCCTTGGTGATCATCGCCGGGTTAGGCGGGGTGGCCATTGGCCGGAGCACCGCCCCTGAGCCGGCCGCCATCCCCAAGGAACAGATTTCCCTGACCAGCACGCTCGACTCCGTCACCATCGACGACGCGTTCCTCGTGCCGCACACCTGGGGAGTCGAGTTGCGGTTCGTCGGAGCCGGCTTCGACGAGGGTGCGGCGTACCAAGCGGCCTTCCAGGGCGATGACGGCGCCTGGACCCCCGCCGGTGAGTTCTTGGGGACCGGCGAGGCGGCCATGACCTGCAACCTGCAATCGGCGATCCTGCGCGATCGGGTCACGACCGTTCAGATCACCGACGCGACCGGCCAGGTAGTCCTGACCAGCAAACTGTGACGCCCCCGCGCCCATGCCGCCACTACGGTGGCGTTGTGGGGAGACGCAGCGCGAGCCGGAGAGCGATGACGGCATCAGGCGCCGCGCTCGCCCTCGCCCTGTTGGCTGGGTGCGGGGCGAATGGCGGCAAGTCCGAGACCAGTTTTTCAGGCTCCGCGGATTCGGCTGGACCGGTGTCTGCTGCAGCGCTCGACCTCGCGGTCAACGAACCACGCGAGGACTCGCTCTACCCCGACGTGGGTGATCCCGGGGTCGATGCGTTGCACTACGACCTTGACCTGACCTGGGATCCCGAGCAGCGGGTGCTCGACGGCAACGAAACGCTGACCTTCCGATCCACCGAGACGGACACCAACTTCCAACTCGACTTCGCCAAAACGTTGAAGGTCGAGTCAGTCGCAGTCGACGGCGACGCTGCCGATTTCGAGCACACCGGTAAGGATCTGATCGTCTCCGCTCCGGTCGAGGCGGACGAGCGGTACGTCGTCGAGATCGCGTACACCGGCACCCCCGAACCGGTGCCCACCCCCACGGCCCGCAGTGACTACAACACCACCGGGTGGACGATCACCGCCTCCGGGGAGACCTGGACCATGCAGGAGCCGTTCGGCGCCTACAGCTGGTACGCCGTGAACGATCACCCCTCGGACAAGGCGCTCTACGACTTCACCCTCACGGTCTCCGATCCGATGGTCGGCGTGGCCAACGGCGAACTGCTCTCGCGGGACACCATCGACGGAAGCACCACGACCAGATGGAGCCTCGACGATCCCGCCGCGTCGTACCTCGCGACGGTGGCGTTCGGCGACTTCGAGGTCAGTGAGTACACCTCCTCCTCCGGCATCCCGATCACCGTCTGGCTGCCCAGCGACCGAGCCGCCTCGATAAAGGGGCCCGAGACCGCTCCAGCGGCGATGGACTGGCTCGAGGACAAGCTCGGGCCCTACCCATTCGACACGTTCGGCATCGTGGTCGTTGACTCCCAGAGCGGCATGGAGACCCAGACCATGGTGACGCTGGGCGACACGTCGTACACCACCTCACCGGCGGTGGTGCTCCACGAGTTGGCCCACCACTGGTTCGGCAACACGGTCGGCCCCAACGACTGGCGCGACCTGTGGATGAACGAGGGCATGGCGATGTACCTCCAAGGCTGGTGGGAGGCCGACAACGAGGGAATCCCGGTTCAGGAGAAGATGGATTTCTGGGCCACCTTCGAGGACGACGAGCGGCGCTTCGCCGGCCCTCCGGCCAAGGCTGACGTCGACAAGTTCGGTTCGGGCAACGTCTATTACAGCGCCGCCCTGATGTGGCACGAGTTGCGGACCCTGATCGGAGAGGAAGCCTTCCTCGACGTCATCCGCGCCTGGCCCGCGGAGCGTCAAAACACCACCTCGGACCGCGAGGAGTTCCTCGGCTTCATCGAGGAAC
>CBDTZB010000632.1:0-1923 GCA_965364795.1 uncultured Nocardioides sp. | reverse complement strand
GTCCCCTTCGGCTGCACGTTCAAGCAGGTCGGCCCGAACGACGTACCCGCCTGCACCGCGGCCGACGTGGACCGACAACTCACCGAGATGCACAAACTCGGAGTCCGGCAGATGGAGTTGGTCAACAAGTTCGACAACGCCCTCGGCGGCGTGGCCGGTGACAACGGCAGCACCGGCGTCGCGGTGAACGGTGCGAACTTCTTGGAGACCGGCACCTTCTGGGACATGAAGCACTGCGAGCCGGCCGACGGAGAATCCGCCGACAGGACCCAGGTCGCGTTCCCGGACAGCGGTGCCGCCGAGCAGGACGCCATGTTCGGCGCCATCGGACAACTTTTCGGCCCCGCCCTCCCAGCGTTCCCGCTCTACCCGGCTCCGCAGCACTGCAACGCGCGCGGCCTCACGGGACTGGGGGCATTCACGATCGACGGCCTGATCAAGCGGAAGATGGTCTTCGACCCCGACCACCTCAGCGTGAAGGCGCGCCAGGCCGCCGTTGCGCAGATCGAGCAGCGCGGCTATCACGGCATCATCTCCAGCCACTCCTGGTCGACGCCCGACGCCTATCCCCGGATCCTCAAGGCTGGCGGCTTCATCACGCCGTACGCCGGAGACTCGACCGGGTTCGTCGAGAAGTGGCGTCGCCACCTCGGCTGGGCCGACAAGCGCTACTACTTCGGCTTCGGGTTTGGCGCCGACATCAACGGTCTCGGCGCTCAGGGCTCACCCCGTGGGACGAACATCTCCAACAAGGTGACCTACCCCTTCAAGGGCATCAACGGCATCAAGATCAAGCGCCAGCGCGCCGGCAAGCGGGTCTACGACATCAACCGCGACGGGGTGGCGCAGTACGGCCTCTACCCCGACTGGGTCGAGGACCTGACCAAGGTCGCCGGTGGATCGAACAGCCGCGCAGGCAAGGCGATCTTCGCCGATATGACCCGCGGACCCGAGGCCTACTTGCAGATGTGGGAGCGCGCCGAGGGCATCAAACCCGACTCGTGCCGCAACCCGGGCAGGCGTAAGACGACGGCGAAGTTCCGCAAACTCGTCCGCCCGGGCATGAACACCCTGAAGGTCATGCGCAAGGTCGGTCAGCCGCTGACCCGTTTGGGCCAGGAGTTCGGCTACTGCACTCGCGAGGGCAAGAAGAAGGCTTTCGTGAAGGTCACCTTCACCAAGCGCGGCAAGGTCGCCTCGGTCCGCGCCAGCTGAATGGGGCTGGCCCCGACCACAACAGCCGCCTCGCGGTCCTTCAGCGAACGCTGAAGTTACCCGTGGGTAGCGGCTGTTGTGGTGTTGATATCCTCCAGCCCACGAATGTCCGGCCAGCAGAGGCAGTTTTGCCCGTAGGCTCTGCGCCGACATCAAGAACACGGCGCGCGCGCCGCAAGGTTGGGAGTGACTGTGTTAGCAGTGGTAGTCCTGGGTCTACTGATCAACGCAATCGCGTTGCCATTGGCGGCGCAGCGAGTGTTCTTTCTCTTCAAGCTGATCTCGAGCGGGAAGCCCGCGCCGGACCGCATCGAAGGGGTCACCGGCAAGCTGGGCACCGCCCTGAAGCGGCAGGCCGTCGAGGTGCTCGGCCAGAAGAAGCTGCTGCAGTGGTCGATCCCCGGCGTCGCGCACTTCTTCGTGTTCTGGGCCTTCATCATCCTCGGCAGCGTCTACGTCGAGGCCTACGGCTCGCTGATCAAACTGGCCGTCAACGGCGGCGACGCCAAGCCCGACTGGGCAATCCCGATCATCGGTCGCTGGGGTGTCGTGGGCTTCGTCCAGGACTTCATCGCCGTGATGTGTCTGCTCGGCATCTGGGCCTTCGCCCAGATCCGCCTGAAGAACGCCCCCTCCAAGCTCGGCCGCGACTCGCGATTCTCCGGCTCGCACCTCTCGGGCGCCTGGATCACGCTGTTCATGATCTTC
>CBDTZB010000631.1:0-1928 GCA_965364795.1 uncultured Nocardioides sp. | reverse complement strand
GGAAGGAGTCGGCACGCCAGGGCTCGATGACGATCTCGTCGCCGTCCTTGAACGATCGCATGTGCAGCTGGCAGGTCGTGGTGACCTCCGGGCCGTGGGCCTCGCCGTTGATCATCAGGTCGCAGGAGCCACAGATGCCTTCACGGCAGTCGTGGTCGAAGGCGACCGGCTCCTCGTTCTTTCCGATGAGCTCCTCGTTGAGGACATCGAGCATCTCGAGGAACGACATGTCACCGGAGACGCCGTCGAGGTCGTAGGTCTTGATCCCGCCCTTGGCCTCGGGGGACTCCTGACGCCAGATCTTGAGCTTGAGTTTCATTTGTAGCTCCGCTGCTTCATCTCGATGGCCGAGTAGACCAGGTCTTCCTTGTGCAGGACGGGGTTGCTTCCTTCGCCGCCGAACTCCCAGGCAGCGACGTAGGCGTAGTTGTCGTCATCGCGCAGCGCTTCACCCTCATCGGTCTGCGACTCTGCACGGAAGTGACCCCCGCAGGACTCGCGCCGGTTCAGGGCGTCGATGCACATGAGCTCACCGAGTTCGATGAAGTCGGCCACGCGGCCGGCCTTCTCAAGGCTCTGGTTCAGAGTGTCGCCGGAGCCGAGCACCTTGACGTCGGTCCAGAACTGACGCTTCAGCTCGCGGATCATGTCGATGCCCTTGCGCAGACCCTCTTCGCTGCGTTCCATACCGCAGAACTCCCACATGATGTGGCCGAGTTCCTTGTGGAAACTGTCGACGGTCCGGTTGCCGTTAATCGAAAGGAGCTTGTCCAGACGGGCTTCGACGCTCTGGCGAGCCTCGACGACGGCCGGGTGGCTCTCGTCGATCTTCTCGAACGGGCCATCAGCGAGGTAGTCGCGGATGGTGTTCGGCAGGACGAAGTAGCCGTCGGCCAGGCCCTGCATCAGCGCCGAGGCGCCGAGTCGGTTGGCGCCGTGGTCGGAGAAGTTCGCCTCGCCGGCCACGAAGAGACCCTTGAGGTTCGACTCGAGGTCGTAGTCGACCCAGAGGCCGCCCATGACGTAGTGAACCGCGGGGTAGATCCGCATCGGGACCTCGTAGGGGTCCTCGCCGGTGATGCGGGCGTACATGTCGAAGAGGTTGTCGTACTTCGCCTCGATGCCCGACTTGCCCATCCGCTTGATGGCGTCGGTGAAGTCGAGGTAGACGCCGCGACGGAAGTCGCCCACGGCCGGGCCGACTCCGCGACCCTCGTCGCAGACGTTCTTGGCCTGACGCGAGGCGATGTCGCGGGGGACCAAGTTGCCGAAGGAGGGGTAGATCCGCTCCAGGTAGTAGTCGCGGTCCTCTTCGGGGATGTCGCGGGGGTCCTTGTCGCAGTCCTCGGCCCGCTTGGGCACCCAGATGCGGCCGTCGTTGCGCAGACCCTCACTCATCAACGTGAGCTTGGACTGGTGGTCGCCGGAGACCGGAATGCAGGTCGGGTGGATCTGGGTGTAGCAGGGGTTGGCCATGTAGGCGCCCTTGCGGTGCGCACGCCACGAAGCCGTGACGTTGCAACCCATCGCGTTGGTGGAGAGGAAGAAGACGTTGCCGTAACCACCGGAGGCGAGGACGACGACGTCGGCGACGTGGGTCTGGATCTCACCGGAGACCAGGTCACGGGCGATGATGCCGCGGGTCTTGCCGTCGACCACGATGAGTTCGAGCATCTCGTGGCGGGTGTGCATCTCGACGGTTTCGGCAGCGATCTGACGCTCGAGGGCCTGGTAGGCACCGAGTAGTAGTTGCTGACCGGTCTGCCCGCGGGCGTAGAACGTGCGGGAGACCTGCACGCCACCGAAGGAACGGTTGTCGAGCAGGCCGCCGTACTCACGTGCGAACGGGACGCCCTGCGCGACACACTGGTCGATGATGTCGACCGAGACCTGGGCGAGGCGGTACGAGTTGGACTCGCGCGAACGGA
>CBDTZB010000630.1:0-1932 GCA_965364795.1 uncultured Nocardioides sp. | reverse complement strand
TCCGGGACGATCCCACGGACGTCGTAGGCCTTGAAGATCGCGTTGATGTTCTCGGCGTTCAGCGTGGACGCTGGGGGGTTCTCAGGCATGCGCCGACACTAGTGGACGCAACGCGGCGGCTCAGTCGGTGGTCAGGACCCTCAGGTGACCACGGCGGGTGGTCTCGCGGCCCGTTTCGTCCGCCGGATTGACCTGATGGGTCGGGGCCGCCGCCACGGGCGGGCGCGCCGCCTCGCGCACGGCATCCGCCAGAGCAAGCAGATCATCGGTGCTGGGGCCCTTGGTGGAGACGTCGGAAGCCAGTCGGAGGACCTCCCAACCGCGTGGAGCAGAGAGCCGCGCGCTGTGGTTCTCGCACAGGTCGTAGGCGTGGGGTTCGGCGTACGTCGCCAGGGGGCCGAGGACGGCGGTCTGGTCGGCGTAGACGTAGGTGAGGGTTTTGACCGCAGGCCGACCACAGGGGGTGCGCGAACAACGACGGGCAAGACTCACGCGACGGAACCTACCCTGGCTTGCGCGGCCGGACGTTTAGGCTCGCGGAGTGGAGCCAAGAGGAGCAGTGCCCAAGCGTCGTGATCGACGCGGTCGCGGGATGCGTGGCCCCGCCGTTCTCCCCCATCGGCCGGGAGTTCCGGCCGGACGCACCGACCGTGAGCGCTTCGATGCCCTGACCCTCGAGATCGTCAGTGAGATCGATGATCGATGGGCCCACCAACTCGGCCTCGTGGAGTACGCCGTCGAGGACACCCCGGTTGTCCCCGACGACTGGAGCGCCGATCAGGTGCCGCTCTCCTCGCTGGTCCGTGGTTCCGGCTCCCGGCCCTCCAGGCTCGTGCTGTTCCGTCGCCCGATCGAGCACCGTTGCGAGACGCGTGCTGATCTGCGTTTCACCGTTCGCGCCCTGATCGTCGAGCAGGTTGCGGAACTCCTGGGGATCGACCCGGAGGACGTCGACCCCGTCGCCTGACGTGCTTGCCGGTCGTGTGCCTCCGAGCCGCAATGACGAACGACGGCGGGGAGGACGGAAAGGAAACGACTTTGACTCAGCGCGGCAGGCTCGCAGAGGCGTGCGGATCTGCCGCGATCCGCCCTCGTGCGGGCCTACGCGGGGTGTGCGTTCTGTGTCAATCAAGAAGCGGCAACGCAAGGTCGTAGGCCAGGACGACCGCGCGTGCCAGCTCGGACTCTTGTTCTGTGCTGAGGTATCCGATGGTGCGGCCGATGAGGTTGACGGGAACGGTGAGGACGTTGTCGAGGGCGACCACGCAGTCGTGATCCAGTCCGTTGTCGGGCCCCACTCTGACCTCACTGGACAGTCCCTTAGCGGTGGTGGTGATGGGGGCGACGGTCACCTTGGTCATGGCCGCTCGCGCTAGCTCTCGGGTCAGGACCAGCGCCGGCCGGGTCTTGTCGAGACGTACCAGGCAGATCTCGCGCACCGATCAGTCCTCGACCTCGAGGTTGGTGTTACTCCACTGAACTAGGTCGTCCAGGTCGTCGGCGCTGCCGTGTTCACGTAGGACTTCGGCGTCGCGCTCGGCGGCTTGTCGACGCATCTCACGCTCCACCGCCGCTGCGACCAGCGCCGCCCGGCTAGGAGCCTTTCCGGTGGCGACGCTTCGATCGAGGAACGCGACCATCTCGTCGGGGAGACGAACGGCGATCTGAGTGCTCATGTGAGGAGCCTACGCGACGCATCCCATTGTGGGATGCTTAGACCCTTGCGCACACAGCCTCGAACCTCAGCAGCTACGTGAAGTGGTGCGGTGGCCATGGCCTCGCTCCGGGCCGACCGTGCGCCTTGGGCGTGATTCATCGGGTCGGACCGCGGCCGCACCAGACCCTCAGCGTGACACCATTCGCAACTCGATCATCTGTTCGTAAACTGTTGATCAGTTGTTACTCGCCTGTTTGTGGATAACCCCGATTTGG
>CBDTZB010000629.1:0-1933 GCA_965364795.1 uncultured Nocardioides sp. | reverse complement strand
GACACCACCATCCTCATCGAACGTTTCCGCGACGAGCTCGGGGACTGGCGCCTGATCGTCCACTCGCCGTACGGCACGCCGGTCCACGCGCCCTGGGCCTTGGCGATCAACGCCCGCCTGCGCGAACGGTTCGGTGTCGATGGCCAGGCCGTGGCTTCCGACGACGGCATCGTGATCCGCATCCCCGACACCGACGCCGAGCCTCCCACCGGCGACATCGTGGTCTTCGAGGCCGAAGAGATCGATGACCTGGTCACCACCGAAGTCGGCGGTTCCGCGCTGTTCGCCTCGCGCTTCCGGGAGTGTGCGGCCCGAGCCCTGCTTCTCCCCCGCCGTAACCCTGGCAAGCGTTCACCCCTGTGGCAGCAGCGTCAGCGCTCGGCCGCCCTCCTGGAGGTCGCCTCGAAATACCCCTCCTTCCCGATTGTCCTCGAGGCCGTGCGCGAGTGTCTGCAGGACGTCTACGACCTGCCGGCTCTGATCGCTCTGATGCGGTCGGTTGATCGGCGCGAGGTCACCGTCACCGATGTGGTGACGACCTCCCCGTCGCCGTACGCCCGAAGCCTGCTGTTCGGGTACGTCGCCCAGTTCGTCTACGAAGGTGACTCACCGATCGCCGAGCGACGCGCCGCCGCGCTCTCGCTCGACCAGGGTCTGCTGGCCGAACTCCTCGGCCGCGCGGAGTTGCGGGAACTCCTCGACCCCGACGTGCTGCGTGAGGTGGAGGCCGAGCTCCAGCGTCTTGCCGAGGATCGGCTCAGCCGCAACGCCGAAGGTGTCGTGGATACCTTGCGCCTGCTGGGCCCTCAGTCCGGGGCGGAGTTGGCCGAGCGGTCCATCCCCGGCGCCCCCGTGTCCCAGTGGTTGGCGGAGATGGTGACGACGCGCCGGGTCGTCGAGATGCGGGTTGCCGGGGTGTCGCGCTGGTCGATCATCGAGGACGTCGGTCGCTTGCGCGACGGGTTGGGTGTTCCGGTTCCTCCCGGAACACCTGACGTGTTCGCCGAACCCGTTGAGGATCCCATCGGTGACTTGGTCTCTCGCTACGCCCGCACCCACGGCCCCTTCACCACCGAAGACGTCGCGGAGAGATTCGGCCTCGGGGCCGCGGTGGTTCGTCACACCCTGCAGCGTCTTGCTGGTCAAGGTCGCGTGCTGGACGGGGAATTCCGCCCGGCAGGGCAGGGATCGGAGTGGTGCGACGCAGAAGTTCTACGCAAGCTACGCCGGCGCTCGCTGGCTCGCCTTCGCAAGGAGGTCGAGCCGGTCGAACCCCAGGTGTTGGGCCGTTTCCTCGGAGCCTGGCAACACCTCGGCGGCAAGTTGCGCGGCATCGACGGCGTCGTCACTGCGATCGAGCAGTTGGCCGGCTGCCCCATGCCCGCCTCAGCGGTCGAGACCCTGATCCTGGGCTCGCGGGTCCGCGACTACCAACCGTCCTACCTTGACGAACTCACCGCCTCGGGAGAGGTGATCTGGGCCGGACACGGCGCCCTTCCCGGTGCCGACGGCTGGGTCTCGCTACATCTGGCCGATCAGGCCCATCTCACGCTGCCCGAGCCTGAACCCTTCGAACACTCCGAGCTACACCAGTCCGTCCTGGATGCCCTGGCTCCTGGCGGAGCCTGGTTCTTCCGCCAACTCTCCGACGCCGTGAAGTCTTTGAGCGATCCCACGCTGTCCGCAGCACTCTGGGACCTTGTGTGGGCGGGCCGGATCAGCAACGACACCCTGGTCCCGATGCGAGCCCTGACCCGGGCCGGCACCCCGAGCCACCGCTCCCGACGACCACCACCCCGCACGTCGCGTTCGACGCGGCCGGGGATGCCGTCGCGCACCGGTCCCCCGGAGACGGCCGGCCGCTGGGCGCTCCTGCCCAGCATCGAGACCGACCCCACCAAGCGGGCTGCAGCTAGCGCCGAGCATCTGCTGG
>CBDTZB010000628.1:0-1937 GCA_965364795.1 uncultured Nocardioides sp. | reverse complement strand
CTCGATGTTTTGTCTGGTTGGTGCCACGGTGGCAACGGTACCTCCACCGATGGGGCGATCTGCGGGAACCCCGGGTGATGGAATCCCGCGTCGGTCCGGCAGCGGCCGAGGAAGGGTCAGCCGGCCGGCCAGGCCGGGGGTTCGTGCGCTTTCACATTGAGGGATCCGGAGCAAGACTCTGGATTGTGGTGCGAGAGGGGTAGTCGCCACTGCGGATCTGGTTGATCAACGCGTCGACGCGGAGTAGCAGCCGCATCGCGATAGAGAACGGCAGCACGATCGCAAGAAAAGGGATCCGGATCAGGGCGGTGAAATAGCTGCTGTCTCCTCCACCCGCTCCGGCTGGCCCGGAGCTGGTGCCGAGATGACCGTGGTTCATCGCGTTCTGGGACTCGAGCCCGATGCCGTCGAAACTACCGGCGAAGTAGCGGCGCCACGGCGTGATTCTTCGTCGTACCGTCCAGGTGGTTCCGTCCGGGTCCTGCGTTTTCATGGGTGTCTCCTCGCCTCGAGATCAAGGGTGGTGCCGTGCAGCCTAGGGGAGGCGGGGAATCGGCATTTCGTTTCAGATTCACCCTGTAGTGCGATCGGGTCAAAGCGTTCCTTCTAGAGTTCGCTCTATGAGTGACGCGGAAACTCCTAGTCAAGAGGTCAAGGGCGGGTTGAACGACCCGACCGAGTTGGAGCCGGAGCAGGGCTCCCTGGCGCTGGCGGGGCCTGAGGACAATCACACCCTTGCCGACTGGGAGGCCGCCACCGCGGCCGTCCTGCGCAAGTCGAAGCGGATGACCGATGAGGACCCCGACGACCTGGTCTGGGCCAAGTTGACGCAGGCGACACTCGACGGCATCGAGTTGCCCCCACTGGGCACCGCGGCGCTTCTCGAGGACCTGCGCACGACCGGTCGCCCCACCCGAACAGGCGAGTGGGACATCCGCGCCCACCTCGCGCAGGACACGGAGAAGGCGCTGAACGAGGCGGCCCTCGTCGACCTCGACGGCGGAGTCACCTCCCTGTGGGTCGAGGCCGAGCCGGACACCGACTTCAACGTCTTGCTCAAGGACGTGCTGTTCGACCTCGCGCCGGTCATCTTGGACTCCACCCAGCCGCTGTCCACGGCGCAGGCGTTCTTGGACTTCGTCGACGCTCGCGAACTGCACCCCGAGACGAACCTCGGGGGCGGCTCTCGCGTGGGAGTCAACGAGTTGGTCGAGGTCGCCCGTCTGGCTCTGAAGGCTGAGGTCCGCGGAGTCGTGGTGGACGCCACGATCGTGCACGACCAGGGAGCCTCGGACGCCCAGGAACTCGGCTACTCCCTGGCCGTGGGTGCTGCCTACCTCCGTGCGCTGACCGATGCCGGGATGGACTTGGACAAGGCGCTGAGCCTCTTCGAGTTCCGGTATGCCGTGACCGACGAGCAGTTCGCCTCGATCGCCAAACTCCGAGCTGCCCGCCGCTTGTGGGCCCGCGTCGTGGAGTTGAGCGAAGGCACCCTCCCCGAGCAGCGTCAGCACGCTGTCACCAGCCGTCCGATGATGAGCTCCTACGACCCCTACGTGAACATGCTGCGCACCACCGTCGCGGGCTTCGCTGCTGGCGCCGGCGGAGCGGACTCGGTCACTGTCCTGCCCTTCGACAGTCCGCTCGGCCAACCGGAGGTGCTCGGTCGCCGGGTCGCCCGCAACACCAGCGCGCTGTTGATGTTCGAGTCCCACATCGCTCGGGTCGCCGATCCCGCCGGTGGTTCCTATGCCGTCGAGAAGCTCACCGACGACCTGGCCGTGGCGGCGTGGGCCGAGTTCGGTCGCATCGAGGAGACCGGCCTGGACGATCTTGAGGACCGGATCGCTGCGGTGGTCGCCGAGCGTGACAAGCAGATCGCCCAGCGCAAGCGTCCCATCACCGGGCTGACCGAGTTCCCGAACCTGGACGAGACG
>CBDTZB010000627.1:0-1940 GCA_965364795.1 uncultured Nocardioides sp. | reverse complement strand
CGCAGCCAGATGAACATGAAGATGAACAGGAACATCTTGCCGAAGAACCAGATCAACGGGACGTAGCCCTCGTTGGCGCCGGCCCAGATCCGGTCGATCCAGAAGGGCGCGCGCCAGCCGCCGAGGAACAGGGTGGTGGCCAGCGCGGAGACCGTCGCCATGTTGATGTACTCGGCGAGGAAGAACATCGCGAACTTGATCGAGGAGTACTCCGTGTGGAAGCCACCCACGAGTTCGCCTTCGGCCTCCGGCATATCGAAGGGAGCCCGGTTGACCTCTCCGATCATCGAGATCACGTAGATCACGAACGAGGGGGCGAGGATCAGCCCGAACCAGAAGGTTTCCTGGGCGGCGACGATCTCCGAGGTGGAGATCGAGCCCGCGTAGAGGAAGACGCCGACGAGGGCCAGACCCATCGAGACCTCGTAGGAGATCATCTGGGCGCTGGAGCGCAACCCGCCCAGCAGGGCGTAGGTCGAACCGCTGGACCACCCACCCAACACGATGCCGTAGATCCCGATCGAGGCGATCGCCATCACGAAGAGCACCGCGACCGGCATGTCGGTCAGTTGCAGTGGGGTGGTTCGGTCGGTGAACGGCAACCCGACCTCGGGGCCGAAGGGAATCACCGCGAACGTGATGAAGGCAGGCACCGCGGCGAGCAGCGGGGCCAGCACAAAAACGAGGCGGTCGGCCGCCTTCGGGATGAAATCCTCCTTGAACATCAACTTCGCCCCGTCCGCGAGGGACTGGAGGAGGCCGAAGGGACCGTTGACGTTGGGTCCGATGCGGTGCTGCATGCGGGCCACGACGCGACGCTCGGCCCAGATGTTGAACAGGGTCAGCAACACCAGGACCAGGAAGATGATGAAGGTCTTGACCAGGACCAACCACCAGGGATCCTTGCCGAACGCGCTGAGGTCATCGACCATCGGCAGCACGCCGATGCCGCTGATGGAGCCTGCGCCGGCGATCGAGCCGAACGAGAGCATCGAGATCATGATGCGGCCCCTCCCTTGATGTTGACGCGGCTTCCGGGTGAGGCGAGATCGGCCAAAAGACCGTTACCGGTGGAGTTGGCAGGCAACCACACCACGCCGTCGACGAGGTCGTCGACCGGCTCGGCGGGCAGCGTGACGGAGCCGCGGTCGCCGGTGATGGTCACATCGGGTCCGCACGCGTCGAAGACGGTGCGGGAGACCCGCGCCACGACCGGTCGAGCGGTGGCGGCGAGGTGTTTGTCGCCGTCCTGCATCGAGCCGTTGTCGAGCATCTGCTTCCAGGTCGCGAGCACCTGACCCTCGCCGAGGTGATCGGCGTGGGCCGAGGAGGCAGGGTCGACGTTGATGCGGCCACCGTCCCAGGCACCCATCTCGGCCATCTGGACGCGGACCTGCTGCACGGTTCGGAAGCCCAGCGGCGACCCGTGGCCCAGGGCGGCGAGTTCCTCGGCGATGCCGGACAGGATCCGGAGGTCCGGCAAGGAGCTCGGGTTGCTGAGCACCGCCTCGAAAGGCCGGGGCCGACCTTCCCAGGTGAGGAAGGTGCCGGCCTTGTCGGTGACCGGGGCGACGGGGAAGACCACATCGGCAGCGCGGGTCACCTCGGTCTCCCGCAACTCCAGGGCGACCACGAAACGAGCGGCCTCAACCGCTGCACGGGTGGCTGCTGGGTCGGCGGTGTCGTCGGGGTCGACTCCCCCGATGACCAGTCCGCCGAGGTCACCGCTGACCAGTGCGGACACGATCGCGTCGGCGTCGCGGCCAGGAGTCTCGGGCAGGGTGCTCACACCCCAGGCGGTGGCCGCGTCGACCCGGGCCGTTGCGTCGGCGACGGGTCGGCCACCGGGCAGCAGAGTGGGCAGGCATCCCGAGTCCACGGCACCGCGGTCGCCCGCGCGACGAGGCCGCACAGCACTGCCGCGAGATAGGTCTTCGCAC
>CBDTZB010000626.1:0-1940 GCA_965364795.1 uncultured Nocardioides sp. | reverse complement strand
ATCAGATTCGCCAGCTTGGAAGCGGCGTACGTCGGCCACTTGGCGTAGCGGCCATGCTGCGAGCGGGGGTCGCCGAGCGGTGGTTTGCGGGCCATCCGATGCGCCTGCGAGGACACGGCGACCACGGTTCCCGCCTCGCTGGCGATCAGCTGGGGCAGAAGTAGACCGGTGAGCAGGAACGGACCGAAATGATTGGTGGCCATCTGCAGTTCCAACCCATCGACGGTACGCCGAAATGGAGTACCCATGACGCCAGCGTTGTTGATGAGGACGTCGATGGGCCCAAAATGCTTGGCATGTTCGGCGGCTCGACGCACCGAGGTGAGGTCGGAGAGATCCACTACCAGCTGGTCAAGATCGACCCCCGGATGATCCCCGCGGATCGAGCGGTCGGTCTCCTCCAACTTGCTCTGGTTGCGTCCGGCAAGAATGACGCGTGCTCCACGTCGGCCTAGCTCGAGCGCAGTGTGATGGCCCAGGCCCCCGAGGCTCGTTCCGGTGACCAGGAACGTGCGGCCGGTCTGGTCGGGGATGTCAGCGAGGGTCCAGGTGTCAGTCACAGTGAGAGGGATAGCGATTCCAGGGAGTTGTGGCGGCGCAGGCGCCTGGTGGGGGAGGTAGGACGGGGATCAGGGGGTGGTGGCCATGGCGGCCAGGATCTGCTCACCCAAGGTGGCGTCGCCGTCGATTTTGACCGTCTCCGGCCCAATCGCTCGGCGACCGCCGGCCAAGAGGAGGAAGGTCTCGCGGTCCATCCGTAGATGCACGTCGGGGTCGCTGGGAACACTGCTGAGGCGTTCACCGCGGTGGCCGTCGCTCACCGTGTAGGCAGCCGTCTCACTGCTCGCAACCTCAAGGACGGCCCGAGTCCCCGGCGGGACCGCAGCCTTCTTCGCCAGGACGTAACCGAAGCTCTCGATCAAATAGTCGGCTGTGTGCTGAGCCGCAGCACTGTCGAGGTTCCCGGGCCGATTGGTCGCCCTGCGGATGTCCTGTTCATGCATCCACACGTCCAGGGGGCGGTTGCGCAACAGTTTCTCCCAGGTCCAGGGCATGCCGCCGAAGACGTGCGAGGGGATCGCGGTTGCCTGCGTTGGCGGGTCAGCAAGGAGCGCCTCGTGGCGACTGTTGGCTGCCGCGCGGATCTCGGTGATGAGGTCGTCGGGGGCGCTCTCGCGACGGTTCACCACCCCGATCTCGGTGTACAGGCCCATCAGGCCACCGACGTGGGCAGGCTCGCCGACCTCGGCTGTTTCCTCCGGCCCGCCGGCCAGGATCGACTCGAGGTGGGCGACGTGGGAGGCGATGGCGCGCACGTCCCAACCCGCCAGATCGGTGGGCAGCGACCACTCGTCGTCATCTAACTGCTCGAGGAGGGAGAGGAGGTCGTTGATCGCACTCCACCACACCTCTACATACTCCGCGAGGCGGGCCTGGTCGTCCATAGCCAGCAACAGTAGTAGGTGTCCGTCCCGATGGGGAGGGCCGTTGGGGGAGAGAGGCGCGGGTGGTCTCAGTTGATGGCGAGACGTGCCGCGATCAGAAGCATCACGATGCCGATGCCGACGTCCAGGATCCGCCAGGCGCGCGGGGTGGAGAGCAGGCCCGAGGCTCGGTGGGCGCCGAAGCCCAGGACGGAGAACCACACGACGCTGGCGATGCACGCACCCATGGCGAAGGGCCATTTGTCGCTGCCCTGACTGTTGCCGATGGAGCCGAGGAAGAGAACGGTGTCGAGGTAGACGTGCGGGTTCAACCAGGTCAGGGCGGATGCCTTGACCGCTGCCCCGCGTCGGCTGATGCGGGTCCCTCGGGCTGCGTCAAGGGTGCTGGGGCGACGGGCCCGCAGCAGCGTGGTGACGCCGTACCAGGTGAGGAAGGCGACGCCCGCCCAGCGCACGCTCTCCACCGCTGCGGGTGCGCGCTCGATCAGGACGCCG
>CBDTZB010000625.1:0-1942 GCA_965364795.1 uncultured Nocardioides sp. | reverse complement strand
GCACGGTGAGGAAGGTTTGGAAGAGGCCGTCGGCGGCGAAGAAGGCGTCGGGCAGAGCCACGCGGCGTACTACCGAGCAGGAGACGTCGCCCTCGTTCCACTGGTCGCCAGCGAGCTCGCCCACCATGGAGAGGTAGCCGCGGGTGACGACGGCGAGGCCGTTGACCCGCTCACACGAGCGGGTGTTCATCTTGTGCGGCATCGCCGAGGAGCCGACCTGGCCCTCCTTGAAGCCTTCGGTGACGATCTCGTTGCCGGCCATCAGGCGGATCGTGGTGGCCAGGTTGGAGGGAGCCGCGACGAGTTGAACGACCGCGGAGAGAACGTCGAAGTCCAGCGACCGGGGGTAGACCTGCCCGACGCTGGTCAGCACCCGCTCGAAGCCGAGGTGCGAGGCGACCCGCTGCTCCAGGTCGGCGAGTTTGGTGGCGTCACCGTCGAGGAGGTCGAGCATGTCCTGGGAGGTCCCCATCGGGCCCTTGATCCCGCGCAACGGGTAGCGGGTCAGCAGGTTCTCGAGGCGCTCCAGACCGATCAACAACTCGTCGGCCGTGGTGGCGAACCGCTTGCCGAGGGTGGTCGCCTGCGCGGCGACGTTGTGGCTGCGGCCAGCCATTACGGTGGTCTCGTGCTCCGCTGCCAGCCGCGCCAGCCGGGTCAGCGTGGCGACCGTGCGGTCACGCAAAAGTTCGAGCGACTGGCGTAGCTGGAGCTGCTCGACGTTCTCGGTCAGGTCGCGCGAGGTCATCCCCTTGTGGATGTGCTCGGTGCCGGCGAGGGCGCAGAACTCCTCGATGCGGGCCTTCACGTCGTGGCGAGTGATCCGCTCGCGCGCTGCGATGGAGGCCAAGTCGACCTGATCGACCACAGCTTCGTAGGCCTCGATCGTTCCGTCCGGTACGGCGATCCCCAGGTCACGCTGGGCGCGCAGCACCGCGATCCACAGGTGCCGCTCGAGCACGATCTTGTGTTCGGGGGACCAGATCTGCGCGAGATCGGCGCCCGCGTAGCGGGTAGCGAGGACGTTCGGAACGAGGGAGTCGGTCACAATCGGCCATTCTCGCGGATCTGCGGCTCAGGCTCCATTCGGGCGCTGAGTCGGCCCTGGTCGCAGGACCTCGAATCAGATGCCGGCGGCGATATCCGTGCGGTGTTGCGCACCGGGGAAGTCGACCGCAGCGACCCCGTCGTACGCCGCCGCACGAGCGCTGGCCACGTCCGCTCCGGTGGCGATGACGGCGAGCACGCGGCCACCCGCGGTGACCAGATCGTCCCCGTCCATCGCGGTTCCGGCGTGGATGACGTGCACGTCGTTGATCGCTTCGGCGTTGTCGATTCCGGTGATCACGTCCCCCTTGGAGGAGGACTCTGGATACCCACCGCTCGCCATCACCACGGCCACGGCGGCGCCGTTCTTCCAGGTCGGCGGGTCCACCTGCGCCAGGGTGCCGTTGGCCGAGCCCATCAGCAGCGGGGACAGCGGGCAGTCGAGTAGGGCCAGCAACGGCTGGGTCTCGGGGTCACCGAAGCGGGCGTTGAACTCCACCACGCGGGTGCCCTTGGAGGTCAGGGCCAAGCCGGCGTAGAGCAGGCCGGAGAACGGCGTTCCGCGCTTGGCCATCTCCTCGACGGTCGGGGTGAGGACGTCGCGCAACACCTCGGCGACGAGGTCGTCCGGAGCCCACGGCAGCGGGGTGTAGGCCCCCATCCCGCCGGTGTTCGGGCCGGCGTCGCCGTCGAAGATGCGCTTGAAGTCCTGAGCCGGCTGAAGCGGGTAGACGGTCGCGCCGTCGGTCTCGTTCCAACTGCAGAGCGCGAAGAGCGAGACCTCGGGTCCGTCGAGGTACTCCTCGATCACCACCCGCTCACACCCGGCGGCGTGCTCAGTGGCCTCGGCGAGGTCGTCGGTCACGACGACACCCTTACCGGCGGCGAGGCCATC
>CBDTZB010000624.1:0-1946 GCA_965364795.1 uncultured Nocardioides sp. | reverse complement strand
GCCTTGATGCCTTGCCCGGCCAGGTGATTCGCCAGTCGGGTCGCTCGCTCGTCCAGTTCGCCGTAGGTCCGGGTGGTCTCGTTCGTGATCAGGGCGATTCGATCGGGCACGGCGTCAGCCATGACCTCGATGATGTCGGCCAACTGAATATGACGTTCGGGCACGTCGGCTACCTCGCAGGGTTCGTCGGTCGGGTCTGAACCGCCAACCTAGGCCGGTGTCGTGCGCGTCACGTCGGGGGTCCCGAACAGCGGGACGTCAGCGGCCGGGTAGGTCGCTCCACGCGCCGAGAGGAACGCGAATCTCGTCGACCCGCGCCTGGACCACTAGGCACCCATCCGCGGGGGTGATCGAGATGATGTTGAGCCGGCCCGGTGGGACCGGTATTCGGATGGCGACCGGTGGGAGGCGCCGGACAACCTGGGTGCCGCGGGAGCCGCGAGAAAGCTGGCGCGCAGAAAGCCGGATGAGCGCTCCGTCAGTCTCTGGGTGCACCTCCAGGGACGCCCAGTCGGGTCGCGAGCGCCGCCGGACCAGCACCCGAGCGTCGTCAGTGACCTCAACGTGCAGGGCTGGTCGATGAAGGAACAGCAGAGCGTCGAGGTCGGCGGAAGCGACCACGAACTCCACGTCGACCGGAGCCGCCACGACCTGGTTGACCGCACCGACTCGCAGACAGGTGTTGCGGAACGTGGCGGTCGCGGTGGCGGAGCGTAGATCGCCCCACGACAGGTCTTTGGCTCGCAGGACCACCTCGTCCAACTGGCCCGTGGTCAGTGCCAGCCGACCCAGATCAACGGCCAGATCAACGGGAGTCAGGGTCAGCGGTTTACCCCCGAGTTCAAAGGATTGAGCAGCGCCGAGGTACTTCGACTTCAGCGCCTCGACCAGACGCGTCACCACGGGGCCGGTCACGTCGGGGCGGGACCAGTCCCACCCGGTGCTCCAGCCGCGCGGTGTGCCCCACCAGGGGGAGTCAGCAGGGGGCATGGGGAGCTCCTATCGGGCAACTGCTCACCGAATGTGCCCGACAGGGCTCAGTGAGCGGGATCACAGCATCGTAGGTTGGGTCACGCTGGAAGGCTCGGCGCACGGGTTCGCGAAGCGGACAGGTGACAGGAGACGAGGCGCAATGCGGGTAGCCATTCTGGGTGCAGGATCTTTCGGCACCACCATGGGCACGATGATCGCGGGCAAGAACGACGTGCTGATGTGGGCGCGTTCCGCTGAGGTCGCTGATGAGATCAACACCGATCATCGCAACGCGAGTTACCTGGCCGGCTTCGACCTCCCCGTCAACCTGCGCGCGACCGTGGATCTCGAGGAGACGGTGTGTGGGGCTGAGGTCATCGTTGCCGCGGTGCCCTCGCATGCGGTCCGCGAGACCATGGTGCAGATCCGCCCGCACCTGTCTTCCGGCGTACCCGTGGTCAGCCTGGCCAAAGGGTTGGAACCGGAGACCATGCTGAGGATGACCGAGATCATCGAAGACGAGTTGCCTGCGCATCCCGCCGCAGCGATGGCCGGGCCGAACATCGCCCGCGAGATCATGTCGGGGATGGCGGCCGCCGCGGTGGTGGCCACCACGGACCCGCGAGTCGGGGCCGGCCTGCAGGACGTTCTTCGACGCGGTCTCTTCCGCGTCTACTACAACCACGATGTCGTCGGTTGTGAGTTGGGAGGGGCGCTGAAGAACGTCATCGCCATCGCCTGCGGAGTGGCCCAGGGCATCGGCACTGGGGACAACACCCGAGCCACCATGATGACCCGTGGCCTCGCCGAGATCTCTCGCCTCGGTGAGGCGATGGGCGGTGAGGCGGCCACCTTCGCCGGCCTGACGGGGCTGGGTGACCTGATCGTCACCTGCATGAGCCCGCACAGTCGCAACCGCCACGTGGGTGAACAACTCGGTCTCGGCAGGGGCCTCGACGAGATCCTGGGCGAGA
>CBDTZB010000623.1:0-1953 GCA_965364795.1 uncultured Nocardioides sp. | reverse complement strand
ATCCGCGCAATCTAGCGGAGGACGGACCGTCAGTTCAGGGAAAAGACTGTGACGGACGGTCAACTCTGGAGGGGGATCCGTAAGCGCCACCCGGTTCGGATCTCGTCAGGATCTTCAATTCGCGGGTTGGCTTTGACGATCTGCCCGACGGTGATCTTGGTGTAGTCCTTGAGTTTGCGGACGATCCCGGTCAGGGTGTCGCCACGCTCCACGCGATAAAGCAAGAAGCCGTGAGAGCCGGGGAAACAGATCACCTCAACCTCTTTGGTGTTGAAGCCGGGGCTGGGTCCCTCGTCGGGCAACCCTGGGTTGTCGCCGAAGACCTGGATGGTCAGTCGGGTCCCGGCTCGTGGCGGGTTGGGGATGCGCACTCGGGCAGCGAAGTCACCGACCCCGATTCCGCCACCGCTTGACTGCGCTGAGTCGGTGGCCAGAACCTTGCGTTTGGGGCCGAGGACTCGGATGCCGATCACACCCTCGAATCCGGCCCCGATGCCAGCGACCACGATCCGGTCACTGACGATCTCGTGCTCGCGTGGCTGCCGCACGCGTACATCGGTCACCAACGGCATGGTGCACCTCCCCAGACATCGACGGGTTCGCACGTGGGCGACCCCTTCGGTCTCATGGTGCGCTCGGTTGAGCGTTACGGCAAGCAGAATCTGACCGAATGCGAGTCGCTTACCCCACGACAGGCCACGGTGCGACAAGATCACCTCATGAGTGCCAAGAAGCGGGTTCCGCCACAGGACGCGATGTTCCTATGGACCGAGACGCCGGAGACGATGATGCACGTGGGCGCGTTGATGCCCTTCACGCCGCCGGAGGGTGCGGGCCCGACGTACTTGCGTGACCTGCTCGACGAGGCGCGCGAGGGTCTGATCACCCCGCCGTGGAACCAGAAGCTGACCCACCCGTTCCTGTTGCGGCACCCGCGCCAAGCCTGGGTAGAGGACAAGAACTTCGACTTCGACTTTCACGTTCGTCGCTCCGCACTGGCCAGCCCGGGCGATGAGCGCGAGCTCGGAATCCTGGTCTCCCGGCTGCACAGCCACCAACTCGACTTCACCCGGCCGCCGTGGGAACTTCACATCATCGAGGGCCTCGAGGGGGGCCGGTTCGCGATGTACGTCAAGGTTCACCACGCCCTGGTCGACGGCTTCACCGCCGTCAAGATGCTGGGTCGCTCCCTCTCGCAGGACCCGAACGACAACGATGTGAAATTCTTCTTCAGCCTCGAGCCGCCGAAACGCCCGAAGCCCCCGAAGCAGTCGGCCTCGTTGATCCGAGCCGTGAGCAGCACTGCAACGGGCGCGGCCAAGGGCGCGGTGGGCGCGGTCGGGTCCGCCGCCGGCGTGGCCAAGGCTGTCGTCAAGCTTGAACTGAGCCGCGGTGAGGAGCACACGAACCTCAAGGGCGGGTGGAGCGCTCCTGCCTCGATCCTTAACCAGCGAACCAGCCGCAGTCGCCGGTTCGCCACCCAGCAGTTCGAGACCGAACGGTTCAAGGCGATCGCGAAGGCCTCGGGCGGGACGCTGAACGATGTCGTCATGACCGTCTGTGGTGGTGGGCTGCGCAGCTACCTCGCCGAACTCGCCGAACTCCCGGAGAAGCCACTGGTGGCCTTCGTGCCGGTGAACATCCGCGACGGAGACGACGAGGGCGGTGGCAACAAGGTCGCCGTTCTGATGGCCTCGCTGGGTACCAACGTCGAGGATCCGGCCAAGCGTCTGGAAGCAGTGATCGACTCCACCCGTCGAGCCAAGAAGCAGATGGTCGGGCTCGGACAGCTCCCTGCCCTGGCCTATTCCGGTTATCTGCTCGCGCCAGGGGTCGCCCAGACCCTGGCGGCAATTGCTGGGGTGAAGAACCCACTGCCCACCACCTTCAACCTGGTCCTCTCCAACGTGCCCGGGCCGAAGAAGACGCTCTACCTTCGGGGGTCCCGCCTCG
>CBDTZB010000622.1:0-1962 GCA_965364795.1 uncultured Nocardioides sp. | reverse complement strand
GAGGGGACTTCGTGGCCCCGATCAGCGGTAGACCGTCGCTGGTGCACGGTCGCGAACCCACCCATTCGTCCTCGCGATCGTCGAGGTCAAGGTCGTCGAAGAGGGGCCGGACGGCATCGACGATCGCGCCGATCCGACGCTGATCCAGCGGAGCGTCCGGTCGCTGGAACTCCATCATTCCCGCGACCCGGAGCCGGGGACCGCCCGGCGTCTCGAGGGGGGTGCACGCGACCCGTTGAGAGGGGAAGTAGACGGGGTTGCTGGGGACTCCGGCGCCACCGACGCTGAAGCTGTAGCCGCGCCCGGCCTGAACCAGGCGCCGTACGCCGAAGGGTCGGGCCAGGTGGCTGAGCCAGGCGCCGTTGGCGAGGACCACGCAGTCGAAGGAGCCCTGACCGCCCTCGCGGTAGGACAAGATGACTCCGTGGGTGTCGTCGTGGATGTCGACGACGTTGATCCCCTCGCAGAGTTTCCCGCCGCGAGAAACCACAGCGTCGGCCAGTGCGGCCATGAACCGCGGGGGATGGATGTACTGCTGGCCGTGCAGGCTGAGTCCGGCAGTGATCTCCTTCGAAACCGCAGGGGTGATTGCGCGGACCTCGCTGCCGGTGAGGCGGTCGAACTCCACCGCTTGGTCGAGCTCGCGCATCAGGCGCAGTTCAGCTTCGAGGTGCTCGCGGTCCTCGGGGGACCTGAAGCAGGCGAGGAAGGGTGCCGCCGCTTTCGGGGATGGGATGTGGCTTCCCGCGGACAACTCGGCGAAGGCGGCCAAGGCCTCCTCGTTCAGGGGGCGGTAGGCGTGGGCGCCTTTGGTCCATCGCTTCTGTGTGCAGTGACGGGTGAAGCCCGCAAGGAACCGGATGAGTCGCGGGCTGGCCTGCGCCGGGATGTAGACAGGTGAGGAGGGCTGCAACACGGTCCGCAGGCCGTACCGCAACACCGCGGGGTCCGGCAGCGGGGCGGTGAGGCCTGGGGTCAACCAGCCCGCGTTGCCCCACGAGGATCCGGCGGCGACGTGGGAACGCTCGATTACGGTGACGTCGACGCCGTACTCCTGCAGGTGCCAAGCGGTTGAGAGCCCGGCAATGCCACCGCCAACCACGGCTACCCGGCGCAGGCCCTCACTCATGACCGTGCGGCCCGACCGGCGCAAGCGACACAGTGCGGCGCCCATGGGCGCAACTCGAGGCGCTCAGGTGGGATGGGTCCGTGACACCCGGTGCAGATGCCGTAGCGGCCGGTGGCCAGGCGGGCCTGGGCGGCGCGGATCTCGGTGAGGACGCGGCGTACGCCGTCCTGGTGCGCCAGCGTCGCCGGGTCGTGGTCGTCGGGCGCGAGTGCGGCCAGGTCGAGTTCGCGCTGGCGAGCTTCCGCGGTGAGCGTGGCGGCAATGTTGGTCAGCGGGTCGACGTCGGTCGTCGAGATGGGCTGATGGATGGGTTGGGTCGACTGAATAGTGGGCATGTCCAGAGTCCTCTACGAGAGCGAAGGTCAGCCTCCTGCGGGAAGGCCAACAGAGCGCGCCACCGGATGGCGGGCGCGCTAGAGAGAGAAGTTCAGGCGTGGGCGGGCGGTGCGCGGTCGACGCTGCGTCGAAGCAGATCAAGGCCGCGGAGGCCCCGGGCTTCCTCGCTGAGAGCGATCGCAAGGAGTGCGGGTCCGACCGGGACATGCGTGGGCTCGGCAGAAGCCGTACTCACCATCGTTGTCCCGTCCATGAGGCGACCATAGCCCTCCGAGCGTGCGTAATCCAGCGGGTGATCTAGCTACTCGCGCGTAGGTTCAGCTCGGTAAAAACTATTGTAATCGAACTGGTGTTCCCTTATCATGGTTCCATGAGTTCAGACGATTTGCCGAACCCCGAGGCGCAGGAGCCGGACGGCGCGATGACGCCGACGGATCTGTTGGTGGCGGTGCGTCGGCAGCGTCAGGTGGCAGCGAAAGCTGAGGCGGAGATCCTGG
>CBDTZB010000621.1:0-1969 GCA_965364795.1 uncultured Nocardioides sp. | reverse complement strand
GATGATTCCGCCGGCCGGGACCTTCCAGCTCTCCGGCTCGTATCCCTCTCGCAACGTCGGGGGACGGTTGTCCCCGTCGCTGCGCGGAGTCACGGTCACTGTGGCCTTGGCCGAGGCGTCGGGACGCCCGTCGTCCACCTCGTAGTCGAACGTCGTCTGTCCGGCGCCCTCCGGCAGTCGGATCTGCACCGTCTGCCCATCGGGGCTCACCTCCACCGACGCCTCGGAACCTCGCAGGTTGCTGACCCCCGTGATGGCGAGCAGCCGTCCTCGCTGCGCAGTGTCGTTGTCCAAGGGGTGCAGCACGGTCGCGCGGTTGATGCGCGCACCGAACTCGTCGGGTTGGGCGCGCGGAGGGCTGCGATCCCCCCGGCTCTCCTCGTCGTCGCGGTCCTTCTTCGTCTTCACCACCACCGTCTCCGCCTGGAAGGCCTCCCAGTCGTCGAGCCGGGTGGGGGTCTCCTGGTCGACGCTCCAGACCGCTCCACTGGACCGGTCGTTCAGCACGATCTGGTTTCGGTTGACCCGGAAGACCAGATCCCCGGCGGACGCTCCGAGCGAGGCGATCACGGGCTCGTCATCCCCACAGCGGCTGACCACCGTGGCGTCATCCCCCGACCAGGCGGCGTACACGCACTCCCCCAGGCGGACCGGCGGGATCGGCGTCCCGGCGCCGGGCTGCTTCGCCAGCACCCGGGCCTCATCCTTTGACAGATCGACCGCCCACAGCTCCTCGGGGGTCGCCACCAACAGCTCCGGTGAGACCGGTCCCGGCCGCTGGATGGCTGATCCGGTGGGCACCCGCACCTCTGACTCCACTGACCCCCCGGACTGCGCGGCGTACAGGGCGCCCGTTGTCGTGTCGAGGACGACCGGCATCTCACCGACGGCGGTGACCGTCGGCTTCTGCACGGGCCCGTCGAGAGCAACTGAATCCCCGGGCGTCAGCAACGCCCCGTCGCGCACGAAGTGATTGATCTCCGAGGCGCCTTCCGCCACGGCGAACGCATCACCTGTCTCCGAGACCGCCAGACCGCTCCGCGGGCCCAACTCGGCCACCGGGTCAACCTCCAGGTCGAGGCCCGACACCTGGACCTGCCCGTCACGTGGGTCGATGCGTTGGGTCCACAGACGGCCTCGCTCCGCGTCGAGCACCGCCAACGTCCCGCCTGCGATCTGTACGTCGGAGCCGGCAGGGATGCGCGCGGTGTTGCCTGGCGGGTTCGCGACCGTCGCCGGGTCGATCGGGATGAGGCGACCACCCGCGGTGTCCACCCCCACCACGACCGCACCCTCCTGCACGATGTCGAGGGGCGTGCCCTGCTCGTCAGCGAACAGCACGCCGTCCAGTTGACCGATGGGCTTGTTCAGGCGGCCATAGGATCCGTCGCTGTTGCTGGTGACCCAGATCCCGCCGTCGTTCAACTCCGTGGCGTAGGAGCGGTAGCCGTCCGAGCGGACCGCCACCACGAGGATGCCGGCCACGATCACTGCGAGAGCCGTCGCCGACGCAAACCCACGTCGATGCTGTTGAAGCCTCATCAACTGTCCGGCCAGTCGTAGCGCACGGGAGCACCGTCGGGTCCGCCGGAGCAGATGGCCCAGACCTGACGCTGGGGATAGCCGAAGTACGCCGTGGTCTGCGCCGACCGGTTGGTCTGCACCGTCTTGGTGGCCCACCGTCCGTCCACGTTGTCGTAGATGTCGCAGGTCGTGGAGCTGCGGGTGAAGTTGGCGGTGGTGATCATGATGCGGCCACACGAACTGTGGACACAGGCGGTGCCGCTCCCGCCGCTGCCGCGGCAGGGGTTGGAGCCTCCGTCGTCGCGGCACCGCTCCCCGCGCGAGACCCGGACGGTCGGCTCGGGTGGGCTGGCGGTGCGGGGCGAGGTGGCTTGTTTGCTCACCGAGCCTCGGTTCGGTGAGGTGTCGCTGAGCGTGACGGTGATGGTCTCGCTGGCGGAGTAGC
>CBDTZB010000620.1:0-1984 GCA_965364795.1 uncultured Nocardioides sp. | reverse complement strand
AGGAGGCGCGCTAGCGCCGGCGGTTTCCGGTGGTTGAGGAGGCGCGCTAGCGCCGTCTCGAAACCCCGGTCCAGTAGCGCCAACGCTGGCGGTTTCCGGTGGTTGAGGAGGCGCGCCAGCGCCGTCTCGAAACCCCATCAACCGGGCCACCATCGTGTCGGCCATGATCTGCCCCTTGCTCCGCTCATCCCCAGCCGCCTTCGCCGAAGCGACCGCCTGCTGCAACGACGCCCAACACGCAACACCCGCAGCCACCGGCAACGCCCCGGTCAGATACGACATCGTGTCCGGAGCCGGCCGTAAGGACACAGTCCGCTCAGACTCAGCTTTCCGGTTTCGACGCACCACCGCAGCAGGGTCCAACCGGGCCGCATGCCCACGCAGCATCCCGATCAACTGCCGCGTCCCCACCCCAACCAAGACATCCTCATCAGCACACACCGCCTCATCAACCCAGCGACGGTCCTCTAACGACAGGCACGCAGTCTCACGAACCAGCAACATCGCATGATGCTCTGAAACCCGACCAGTGCGTAGCGCGTCCGCAGTGTGCGGCATCTCGGCGCGCAACACCTTCGCGACCGACAAGAAGACCTGCCCACGGTGCGGCGACTCCCGCCGCGCCAACGCCACCTGATGGGCCACCCCGCGACCCTGCCGCTGCGCCGGTTCACCCGCCGCGGCCTGCTGTGCACGCTGAGAAGCATCCAGATCCACCGCAAGATCGCCCTGGACCGCACCGAGCGTGTTCTTCAGATCCTCAAGCTTCTCCAGCAACGCGACCCGCTCGGCGTCCGTGACCTGATCGCGGCCAGCCGGCACCGCAGACTCGACCGCGTGGCGGTGCCACGCATCAACGGTCGCGAGAGTGAGGGTCATAACCCAAATTGTCGTCGAACACCTGTTCGAACGCAAGGGTTCCGGGGCAATGTGTGGAGAACTATTTGGCGCACCTCGAGACGAGGTCGGCATCCCACGCTAGTGCGTCAGTCGGTCGGTGCCCCCGGCAGGATTCGAACCTGCGACAAGCGGATTAGAAGGCCGCTGCTCTATCCAGCTGAGCTACGGGGGCGGGATGGTCGGCGGTCAGTATGCCGCACGGAAACGCACCCTCCATAAAACGCACCGTCCACAAGGAGAGTCTCCTAGAACTACCCAACCGCCAGCGGGTTGTGGGCATCAGCGGTGTCGTCGGTGTCCTTCGAGTCGTCAGACTCACTCGGGCTCTCGCTCGAATCCTCATCCTCGGTCTCGTCATCCTCCGGCAAGCCAGCCATTTCGACCAGACGTCCGACAAGAAGGTCGTTGAGCCGGATCAGTTCGGAGAGCTCGTCGGGGTTGGGCCCGACCGAGGCGATCTGGATGCCCACGATGTTGTTCTCGATGCGAGTCAGCGTGTAGCGGTAGGTGAGTTCTCGCACCTCACCGTTCTGGGCGACGGTGCCGGCCCCGAGCACGTTGAGCTGATCCTGGGCGGAGTCGTTCGTGGTGGTCTCGTTGAAGATGAGTTCGATGTCGTAGTCAGCGCCGTCGCGGGTCTGCTCGAAGTTCCGGCACGACCGCAACGCCTTGCGGAAGCGCAGGATGTCGCCCTTGGGCGCCCCGACCGTGGAGTACGTCGTGGCCTGACTCGTCACTGTCACCCCATCCCTGACGAACTGGGACTCCACCTCGAACTGCTGATTGGTTTGCGCCTGATCGAAGATGCCCAAGCACCCGTTGGTGTCCGACTCGAGGTCGGGGATGACGGGGCGAGACTTGAAGCCCTGGCCCACGTCGCGCCCGGTGAGCAGAAGCTCCTTCGCGTCAGCGATCCTCAGGATCTGCGGTCCGTCGGAAGCCACCGGCTTGTCAGAGGCATTTTCGGGGGCTGCATCGTCCCCGCAGGCGGCCAAGCCGGTCGCCAGGGCGGCACTCAACAACACGGCGGCGGACCGCCGCTTCAACAGGTGCTTCATCCGCGCGTGTTCTCCATCCAGGCTTC
>CBDTZB010000619.1:0-1986 GCA_965364795.1 uncultured Nocardioides sp. | reverse complement strand
TCGGGTCGTAGGACCCGTTGTAGGTGACCTCACCCATGCTCGGGTTGTACCAAAGCGTCAGGAAGACCCCGCTGAGGAGGCAGATCACGAAGCTCCACAGCGCGACCTCACCCAGCATGAACGACCAGTGGTCCGGGAAGACCTTGCGCAGTTGCTTCTTCATCGACGTGCCGAGACCGAGCCGTTCGTCGGCCCAGTTGGCGACCACACCGGCCCGGTTCGGCTTGGTGGCAGTGGCGGCCTTCGTGGAGTTCGAGGACGCCACCTTTGATGTGTCCATACTCATGAGTCCCGCTCCCAGTAACTAGGTCCGACCGGTTCGGTGAAGTCTCGTTGCGCGACGAGGTAGCCCTCGGAGTCCACCGCGATCGGCAGCTGGGGCAACGCCCGTGCGGCCGGACCGAAGGTGACCTTGCCGGAGTCAGCGAGGTCGAAGGTGGACTGGTGGCAGGGGCACAACATGCTGTGCGTGGTGCGTTCGTACAGGGAGATCGGGCAACCCACGTGGGTGCAGATCTTGGAATAGGCCATGATCCCGTCGACGGTCCAGTTCTCCCGGTCGGGGCCGTGCTTGATCTCGTCCGGCTCCATCCGCACGAGCACCAACGCAGCTTTGGACTTGGAGATCATCAGCGTCTTGCCCTCAAGGATGTGCTCTCCCTCCTCGTCCAGCGCGAAGTGGAGTTCGGGAGCGGCGTTGACCAGGTCACCGATCTCCAGATCGGTGGCCTTGATCCGGGTGCCCACGGCGTCGCGGACGACATGCATGCCCTCTTCCCAGACGGTGTTCTCCAGGCCGGCGCCGGGGTACTCAGCGTCTTTGGCCACCTGGCTGGGGGTGGGGCCCAGGTCGCGCAGCAACAGGACCGGAACGGGGAGTGCAACCAAGCCGATTGCGCCGAACAGGGAGTTGCGCACCAACGGGCGACGGCCGATGCCGGACTCCTCAGCACCAAGGCTCAGCGCTTCAAGCGTGGCTGCGCGGTCCTCGTCGGTGGAGCGGGCCGGGTGCCGCATCTCGATGATCTCGTTGTCGGCCATGAGCTTGCGGGACCACTGGATGATGCCGATGCCGATACCGAGCAGGGAGCCACCCAGGGTGAGACCAAGGGCCACCGTGGAGGAACCGAGGCCAGCAACCGTGCTGAAGTTGTCGCCGATGTCGAACACGAAGTAGGACACGATGAAACCGAGAGTGCACAGAGCCGAGAAGCCGAACATGGCAGCGATCTGACGCTCGGCCCGCTTCTCCTTGGCCGGGTCGACGTCGGTCGGGCGCCACGTGTGCGCCGGCAGACCGGGGTCAGCAATCGGTTCCTGTACGGCCGGAGTCGCGCCGGAGGCGGGCGTTGCGAGTTCGCTGCCCGACGAGTTGGTGGTGTCGGTCATGCGCTGACCTCCCCTTCTTTCTTCCTGTCCGTACGCGTGGTGTGAGCAGCGATCCAGATCGCGAATCCAACAAGTCCGCCGATTCCAACAATCCAGACGAAGACGCCGTCGCCGACCGGGCCGAGACCGCCCATGCCGAAGCCGCCGTACCCGGGCTGGTTGTCGATCGCTTCGAGGTAAGCGATCACGTCACGCTTGGCGTCCGGAGTCAGGTTGCCGTTTGAGAACGTGGGCATGGACTGGGGGCCGGTGAGCATGGCTTCGTAGATGTACTGCGGCTCGACACCACGGATTTGGGGGGCATAACCGCCGCGAGGCATGGCGCCACCCTGGCCCCCGGCGTTGTGACAGGCCGTGCAGTTCGTTAGGAAGATCTTGCCGCCACGAGTGACGGCCTCTTCGCGCTCGTCTTCGTCGAGTCCCTCGACGCTGTAGTCAGCGGGGGAGGGGATGGCCGGTCCGGGGCCCAGCGAGGCGACGAAAGCCGCCAGAGCAGCGGTTTCTTCCTCGGTGTAGACCACCGGCTTGCGGGGCGCCTGGGCACCGGGCTGAACCAGCGGCATCCGGCCGGTGCCGACCTGGAAGTCGACCGAAGCG
>CBDTZB010000618.1:0-1992 GCA_965364795.1 uncultured Nocardioides sp. | reverse complement strand
AGCCGGTGAAGATGCGTTGCAAAGCGTTGAGGCGACGCTGTTGGAGCACCACCATCCGGCCCTCGTTGCCCAGGCGAACCAACTCAGCAACCGGTTGCTTGCTGTCGACGCGCCGCTTGCTCACCTCGGTCTCGGTGCCGATGGCTACGCGGCGTGCGTAGGCGAGTGACTGTTCGATCTCGTCGTCAGCCGTGGCGGCGGTCAATGGGTAAACGCCCGCGTCCGCCACGGTGATGGGCGGCGGAACGACCTGGACCAGGTGCACGGGGCTTTGGGTTCGCTGACCCTCGGCGATCGCGAACTCCACGGCGGCGTGGCTTCCGTGGCGGCCGACTCCGACAACGATGGCGTGCTGGGTCTGGTTCATGTGGGGACTCCTCTGTGGTGGCTTTCAGCCTGACTCATCGGGGGCTCGTGGTCGCGAGGCCGAGGTCCCAGGCCGTTGGGACCTTCGTCAGGTGGGGGTCGGGGCGGCCCGAAATGGCCTCACTTCGAACCACCTGAGTTCGGTCCCGACCCGCCCGCCAACCGACGCGCGGACCTTCCCGCCTCCAAGCGGGCGACGGGCACCCGGAAGGGGGAGCAAGAGACGTAGTCGAGACCCACCTCGTCGAAGAAGTGGATCGAGTCGGGGTCGCCGCCGTGTTCGCCACAGACCCCGATGTGCAGGTCGGGCGAAGCGCTGCGGCCCCGGGCGGTGGCCGTGCGGACCAACTCGCCGACCCCCTCTACGTCTAAAGACTCGAACGGCGACACGGGGAAGATCCCGTGGTCCAAGTAGGTGGAGAAGAACGCAGCCTCCACGTCGTCGCGGGAGAAGCCCCACGTCATCTGGGTGAGGTCGTTGGTGCCGAAGGAGAAGAAGTCCGCAGCAGCGGCGATCTTGTCCGCGGTCAACGCGGCGCGGGGGAGTTCGATCATCGTCCCGATCAGGTGGGGGATGGAGATGCCGCGCTCCTGCTCGACCTCACGCGCGGTCTGCTCAAGCTCGGCGCGGATCAGTTCCAGCTCACGCACGCTGCCCACCAGCGGCACCATGATCTCGGGGTACGCCGTGGAGCCGGCCGCGATCCGGTCCGCCGCAGCCTCCAACACCGCCCGGGCTTGCATGGTGAACAGGCCGGGGATGACGATGCCTAGGCGCACCCCGCGCAGGCCGAGCATCGGGTTCTGCTCGTGGAGGCGGCGTACCTCCTCCATCAGCTTGTGGTCGTGGGAGTCACGTTCGCCGCGCTCGTCAGCGAGGGCGACCCGCACCGAGATGTCGGTGATGTCGGGCAGGAACTCGTGAAGGGGTGGGTCGATGAGGCGGATCGTGACGGGGAGCCCATCCATGGCTTCGAAGATGCCCGCAAAGTCTTGCTTCTGCAGGGGCAGCAGCTCGGCCAACGCTGCCGCTTTGCCCTCGTCGTCGTCGGCCACGATCAGTCGCTCAATCAGCTCGCGGCGGTCGCCGAGGAACATGTGTTCGGTGCGGCACAGGCCGATCCCCTGGGCGCCGAACCGGCGAGCCCGGGCAGCGTCCTCGGGGGTGTCGGCGTTGGTGCGCACCTGGAGGCGGCGTACCCCGTCGGCGTAGGTGAGGATCTTGGCCACCGCGGTGACCAAGTCGTCCTCGACTTCGTGGCCTTCGAACCAGCGCACGAGCGAGGAGTCGACGACGGGGACCTGGCCGGCGAAGACCTCACCGGTGGTGCCGTCGATCGAGATCAGGTCCCCTTCGGACAGGGTGGGTCCGCCCCGCACGGTGACCTGGCGGGTCTCGGTGTTGACGGTGAGGGCCTCGGCGCCGCAGACGCAGGTGCGGCCCATGCCGCGCGCCACGACAGCAGCGTGGGAGGTCTTCCCGCCGCGGGCGGTGAGGATTCCGCGGGAGACGACCATGCCGCGCAGGTCGTCGGGGTTGGTCTCCTTGCGGACCAGGATGACGTCGTCCCCCTGGGCGGCCCACGCGACGGCGGTGTCGGAGTCCAGGGCGATCCGACCGACGGC
>CBDTZB010000617.1:0-1999 GCA_965364795.1 uncultured Nocardioides sp. | reverse complement strand
CCAGCACCTGGCACCGACAGTTCTGGCCCGGATTGTGGTTTATCCACACGCGGGAGATTTACAGGTTGGTAACAGTTTTCGTACAGATGATCGAAGTTCGACAAGGGGCTGGGTTGGGCGGGTCGGTTGCGTGGTTTCGAGACAGAACTTCGTCCTTCCTCAACCACCGAAGGGACAGGACTTCGTCCTTCCTCAACCACCGAAGGGACAGAACTTCGTCCTTCCTCAACCACCGAAGGGACAGTGCCTCGTCCCTTCATTAAGCGCTGGAGGCTACTTCCGGCGGAAGGCGGACTGCAGCGTCGTATGATCGAAGCCTGCACCGCTGGTCGCGAGGGGTTGGCCTGCGGCGTGGTGGAAGAGAGCGGTCTGGAAGATCGCGTTCATCGCCGTCAGGGTGACAGCCACGGCACCCAGCCAGAGGGCACCGACCACGATGGCTGCCACCAGGGCTGGTCCGCCGACGGCGATGCCGAGGGCGATCAGGGCGATTCCGGGGAGGGCGGCTACGAAGCCGAGGAGCCCAAAGCCGACCTGTGAGGCGAGGTTCTCACCCCAGGTCTGCTTGAGCAGGGCTCCGGAGCGCTTGACCGCGGCGATCGGGCCGACGTTCTCCACGACGTACGTCGGGACCACGAGGAACGTCGCGGTCGTCCAGGCGAAGCCGATGAGGCCCGCGATGAGGCGGCCGACGAAGCCGGCGCGCTCCTCGATGACGCGCAGGATCATCGAGACCGTGGCGGTGAGAGCCGACCAAGCCAGGATCTGGGGGAGGTGTTTGTTGGCGCCGGCTAGGGCGGAGCCCAGCGTGGGGTCTCCTCCGGAGAGCCGTTCGTGAGCCGCGCAGACCAATGCGGTCTGGAAGTAGACGGTGATAAACGACAACACCAGGTACATCGCAAACAGGATGGCGTACTCGGGCGCTCCCATCTGACCTGACTCGGTGAGGGGGCCGGCCGCGACGAGGGGGACCAGGAACGACGCCATCGCGATCAGTGTCGCGATGAACGAGATGATGGGCAGGATCAGCAGTTCGCGGTCCTGCCGGAGAACCGACCAGGAGGTTTGGGCCAGGGACCAGGTGCGTTTGAGCCGTTCCACGGTCACTCCATTCGTCGGGGTCGCGATCGGACCGAGTGTGACAGAGCGAAGTGGTCCCGACGGGGCTTCGTCGGCGGGCGGGGGAGGGCCACTACGATGACGGCTATGTCGACATCTGCTCAGCGCACCCTGGTCCTGCTCAAGCCCGACACGGTTCGCCGTGGCCTGGTGGGAGAGATCATCGGCCGCTTCGAGGCCAAGGGTCTGTCCCTGGTGGCCATGGAGCAGCGCACCATCACTGCGGAGAAGGCCGATGAGCACTACGCCGAGCACGTCGAGCGCGACTTCTATCCGCCGCTACGCGAGTTCGTGACGAGCGGGCCCCTGATCGCCCTGGTCCTTGAGGGCGATGAAGCGATCGATGTCGTGCGCACCCTCAACGGCGCCACCGACGGTCGCAAGGCCGCTCCGGGCACGATCCGTGGCGACCTGTCGCTGTCCAACCGCGAGAACCTCGTGCACGGCTCGGACTCAACGGAGTCGGCCGAGCGCGAAATCGGGATCTGGTTCCCTAACCTCTGATAAATCGTCCACCGAGCCCGCGCTGACTGGCCCGGTGGACGCTCACACCCGAGTTTGAATCTCGGGTTTTCCACCGACGGGCCATCGTCAGGTTTCCCGGGTGCCAGCCCGGGGCAGGCTGTTGGTCATGAACCAGTCGCCCGACACTGCTGTGATCACCGATCCCTTCTTCGAGGCCGTCGCACGCCGCCACCCCGACATCGACCTCATCGTGCTGGCCGCGCCGGAGCCGGACGGTGAACCGACCTCCGATGAGCGCCTGGCCCAGGTGATGATCGAGATCGCCGCACTCGCTCGGGACTTGTGGAAGCAGGTCGCGGGACCTGAGACCGAGCCATTGGCTCGGTTCTCCTACGGCGATACCCCTGGGTCCGTT
>CBDTZB010000616.1:0-2000 GCA_965364795.1 uncultured Nocardioides sp. | reverse complement strand
CGATGCAGATGGGGGTGCCGTCACCGCGGCGCAGACGACGCCAGTGGATGACCGCGTCACCCTCGGAAAGGTTCAGGGCCCGAGCGACACCCGGACCGGCCTGCTCGCGGCGAGCGAGCAGAGTCTGGGACTCGCCGAGAAGTCCCCGCCGGTTCATCTCTTCGCTGTAGCTGGTGATCCGGCTGGCTACGACCCGCGGCCGGGCGACGAACGTGCCGCGGCCGGGGATGCGCTCAAGCAGCCCCTCGGACACCAGGGCGTCCAGCGCCTGGCGCACCGTCATCCGCGCGACACCAAAACGTTGAACGAGTTCACGCTCTGAGGGAGCGGGCGCCCCGGGGGCCTCTCCGGACACCAGGTCGCGCACGTATTCGCGGACCTGAACGTGCTTCAAAGCCCGGCCTTCAGAAACTAGCGTTTCGGTCATAAGACGAAGATAGTTGCTGCTGCGCGCAACCTGCGAACACTTCACAAGATAAATACACCCCGGGCTGACCTTCCAACCGCCCGTAGGCTCATCCCATGCATGTTGAGCGCACCTTCACCGTGGCCCGTCCGATCGGCGAGGTCTTCACCTACCTCAGCGACTTCACCACCACCCATGACTGGGACCCCGGCACCCTGGAGACCACCCGGATCAGCGGGGACGGCGGGCTGGGGACGACGTACTCGAACCTCTCGAAGTTCATGGGCCGTCGGGTCAAACTCGTCTACGAGACCGTCGCCTACGACCTCCCGCGCGAGGTGAAGTTCCGCGGGGTCAACGGGGGCACCACCGCCACCGACTGGTTCCGGCTCAGCGCTCGGGAGGACAGCACCGAGATCCACTACCGGGCGGACTTCGACTTCTCCCCGCTCCTGAAGTTGGTCGCGCCCCTGTTCATCAAGGGCCGCTTGGATCGCCTGGCCGATGAGACCATCGAGCAGATGAAGCAGGCCATCACCGCTTAATCCTGCGTGTCGTTCGAACGCCTGTTCGACCCGTGTTCTACGCTTCCTTCTATGGACGTCCAGAGCACGCTGTTCGAGTCCCCCTCCGACGCACTCTCCTCGGCCTCCTTCGCCGGCCTGACCCGGCGCGACCTGGGCTCAGGGGCCTGGGTGGACGTCATCCCGTCCTGGCTGCCTGCAGCCGACGAGGTGTTCGCCACCGTCCGCGCCGCCGTCCCGTGGCGCACCGAGCGCAGGAAGATGTACGACAGCCTCGTTGACATCCCACGGCTGCTCTACACCTACATGATCGGTGAGGAACTGCCCCACCCGTTGCTGAGGGAGGCTCGCGAGGCCCTGACGGAGCACTACCTGCCCGAACTCGGCGAACCGTTCCGCACCGCGGGCTGCTGCTACTACCGGGACGGACGCGACTCGGTCGCTTGGCACGGAGACACCATCGGTCGCGGCAGCACCCACGACACGATGGTGGCCATCGTCTCGCTGGGCGACGCCCGCAAGCTGGCGTTACGACCCCGGGGTGGCGGCGGCTCGATCTGCATCACCATGGGTCACGGCGACCTGGTAGTGATGGGCGGGTCGTGTCAGCGCACCTGGGAGCACGCCGTGCCCAAGGTGGCTCACGCCGGCCCGCGGATCTCGGTGCAGTTCCGCCCGTTCAACGTCTTCTAGGGGCCTCTCTCTTTCCGCACAGCGGGACAAGACCTGACCCTTGCTGGCGTCCGGATGCGAACGTGCCGTCGTGAATGCTCTCGTGACGCACCCGACCATCGCCGAACTGCTCCTGACCCGCGCCGAGGACGACTCGACCGGGCTCCTCTTCGAGGACAGCGTCTGGACCTGGCGCGAGGTGATCCGCGAGGCCGCAACCCGATCCGGCGCGCTGAGCGAGGTCCGCCCCGACGACGCGCCCTGGCACATCGGGGTGCTGATGGAGAACGTGCCCGAGTACCTCTTCCTGATCGCCGGCGCAGCCCTGTGCGGGGCCACCGTGGTGGGCATCAACCCCACCCGGCGCGGAGACGAACTGGCCGGGGACATCCGCGGCG
>CBDTZB010000615.1:0-2001 GCA_965364795.1 uncultured Nocardioides sp. | reverse complement strand
AGCGAGGTGTCAAACACGAAGCCATGGGCCCGCAACCGTTCGACGAGGACGGCTCCCATGGCGGTGGCGGGCGTGAGTACCCCTGAACGCTCGGGCAGGAGGGCGCCGTCGAGGGCCAGACTGAGGGCGGATTCGCCAAGCATGACTGCCGTGCCGTTGTAGCCGGGATCGTAGTCTGCGCCGACCTTCGTGAGATACCGGGCCCCGGTCGTGGTTGTGGTGCGGATCTGCAGACGGAAGCGACCCGTGGCCCGCTGCTCGACGCTCGGACCATCACCCGGTTTGGGTAGCATCCTGTCGAGCAGCGCCCGCGTCGGCCGGAATGAGAGTCCTGCAAGGACTGCACCGAGTCCGATCGCCATGCCACCGGCTTTCAGCGAAGACAGCGGTTGGGAGCCGAAGTCGGTGACCTCGCGGTAGCGGAACGTGCGGCCATACGACCAGTTGGTCAGGGTGTTCGACAGCCGCACGATGCGCGTGTTGAACGAGGCCATCAGGAAGGGCCCGTTCCACCGCTTCGTTTCGACGTCGCGGTCGATGGGTATCCATCGCTTCAGCTTCTCCAGGAACCCGGTGCCCGGGCCGCGTGCCGAAGACGGCTCCTCCGCGCGTCGCGGGCTGAGTCCGTAGGGATCGGTGATGATGCGGCGGGCCGCTGCGTCATTGCGTGCGGCGATGATTTGCTGGCGGCCCGAGTCGATGGTGCCACCCGAGAGCCCGCCGCGCAGAGACCGCACGGCCAGGGTGGTCTCGCCCAGGGGTCCAGCACCGTCCTTCGCGGCCCGTTCAGCAGTGACCAGCACGCCCAGGTCGGACGGAATGGAGTCGAATCCGCACGCGTGCACGATGCGAGCACCGGTCTCCGCGGCGCGGGCAGAGACTTCGTCCAGCGACCACCGCACGAAGAGCACCTCGCCGGTGAGGTCGGCATAGTGCGTCCCCTCCTCTGCGCAGGCCCGGACCAGCTCTTTGCCATGCCGGACGTAGGGGCCGACGGTTGAAGCGATCGCTGTGGTGCGCGCTGCCAGCTGCCGCAGTCCTGCGGAATCCGTCGCGTCGACCGTCGCCAGTTCCCAGCCGGCCGCCGAGGGCCCAAGTTCTGCACGCAGGGCTTCCAGTTTGCTGCGTGAGCGTCCTGCCAACGCGATCCTCACGTGCGCCCCGGCATGCGCGGCGAGATGGCCGGCTGTCAGCGCTCCGACGAAGCCTGTGGCGCCGTAGAGAACGAGGTCGAGTTCGCGAGTGGTCATGCGATGTCCGTCCGATTTCTGCTGCATTGAAAGAAGCTGTTCGTAGTTATGGTGCCATCCTGCTGGTTGGGGGCTTCCGAGGCCTCCATGGAATCTGCGAGGGCGCCGCGTATCTGGTGGGAGCGCTCGGCGGTTGTCCTCGCGGGGGTAACGTCACCGTCCAGGCAACCATGTACCCACATCGTCTGGAGCCCTGGTGAGGCAGCTGTAACGGCTGCTGACTGAGTGCTGCATGGCCGCCCGGGCTGGCTTCCTGTCGATCGGCCGGCCGACGCCTTTCACCAAGTTGTATCTCTTGACCGCCCGGTATCGTGATGAGCAGATGCACTACTGGCCCTCCTGCAATGTGCGCAGCTGAGGGCAGGAGTGCAATGCACCACAACTGCCGGGAGGCGACCATGCAAGTCATTGTCAACACCGATCACAACATCCCCCTCAGCGAAAACTCGTCAGCTGAAATTGTGTCCTCGGTTGAAACCAAGCTCGCGCACTTCAGCTCGCACCTGACCCGGGTGGAGGTGCACTTGAGTGATGGGAGTGCCGGTCGCAGCACAGGTGACGACATCCGCTGCCAGCTTGAGGCCCGTCCCAAGGGTCGCAATCCTGAACTCGCAAGCGATAGTGCATCGACTGTCGACAGCGCCGTGAATGGTGCGCTTCGAAAGATGCAACAGGTGCTGGACACAACGTATGGGCGGCTCGAGCAGCACAAGGGTGGCAGCTCGATGGGTGGAGTTGAGCCTCGCTAGCT
>CBDTZB010000614.1:0-2007 GCA_965364795.1 uncultured Nocardioides sp. | reverse complement strand
AGCTGGGTCGATGCCAGCCAGCACGCCCTCCGCCGACCAGTCGATGAGGAGGAGGGTGGGAGCACCCTGGGCGACCTCAAACGTTTCCCCCTGGTCCTCGCTACGCAAGACCCCGACCTCGGAGGTGGCCAGCACCGTCTCGGTAGTGGGGTCGACCGCAATGTCGGCAACCGGTTGGGGGAGTTGGATGGTGTTCCAGGTCTGGCCGTTGTCGGCGCTGCGCATGAGGCGACTGCCGCCGTCGACACCGTAGATCGCCCCAGCGGCAGCGGACAGGGCGTGGAAGTCCGCCTGGCCGCCGAGCGACACCTCGTCGTACGACAGCCCGCCGTCCGTGGAGGTGATTAGACCCAGCGCTGAGGGCCCCTCCTCGCCCGCTCCGGGGTGTCCGCTGGCGAAGAAGGTCCCGTCCGTGTTCACCGTGAAGCCCATGAGGTCCGTCGTGACGTCGCCCACCGGGGTCGGGACCGCCTCCCCATCGGTCGCAAAAAGGCCATCGTGGGTAGCGACCAACACACGTCCGTCGGGTTCTTGGGCGAGCCCGTGCACGTGGTCAGGGGAGAAGGGCCGGGCTGCTTCACTGTCGCCGGAACCACACGCCGTGAGCGCTAGGGCGAGAGCGATCGAGCCACCGATGGTTGGCAGGGATCGAGGGAGAGACACGGAACTTCCTTCAGTTGAGTACGACCGAGCGTAGTAGTCATGGTGGCACAGGGTCAGGACGACTCAGGACCTACTTCGATCCGTCGAACACGCAGTCCTGCCCACCCTTGTCCAGGACCGTCCCGTCGACGCCGGTGAAGCGCCACTCAAAAGCGTCCGGCCGCAGGGTCAGATCTAGGACGCCGAAAACGTCACCGACGGCGAACTCCGAGCCGGGTTGCGGGTCGCCAACTTCGTAGTGCGACCTCCCACCGGTGCCCACCACGAAGTGCGCGATTCCGGATTCCGGTCCGGTGACGTTGCCATCGGCGTCGATGGGTGCGAAGCGTTCGTAGGTGTGGTCGTGGCCGGACAGTGACAGATCGACTCCACCCTCTGCGGCGGCCCGCCACAGTCCATCGACCTGCGACTGCGGACCATGCACGGACGACGAGGACCACCGCGGGTGGTGCATGGCGATGGCGGAGCAGGTGGTCGGGTTCGCTGCGAGGTCGTCGGCCAGCCAGTGGGCCTGCTCCTCGCAGTCGACCTGATCGCAGTTGGAGTCGAGGAGGTAGAACCTCCAAGCTCCGATCTCGCGGACGTAGTACGGACCCGTGTCGAAGTAGCGGACGTATCCCGCGGCCCCTTCGGTCACGTACTCGTGATTGCCGGGGACGGGCGCGATGATGTCGTCGAACTGCCCCCAGGCGGGAGCCCAACTCTTCAAGAACTCGTCGTACTGGCCCTCGGTGTACTGAAGGTCCCCGAGAGCAACCACCGCGTCCGGGGCGAGCGATCTCGTGAGGTCCGCAGTTGCCTGCTGCTGACACTCGGTGTCGGTGACTTCTAAATCCGAGGAGCAGACGATGTCGCCGACCGACACGATGTCGACAGTGTCCGCCGGTGCGCCGGTGGTGGAGGGCAAGCCGGCCTCGGGACCTCGTACGTCGGACTCCTCAACCTTGGCGGGTGACCCGCACGCTCCTACAACAAGGGCCAGCGCCAGAAGCGAAGCCCTGAGGGGGAGCGCGGTCTTGCTCTTACTCACTACTTCTCCCTGAACGCTTCGAAGGATCTCAGCGAGTGCGTCTTCGCCGAAGGGCTTATGAGACCACGACGAAGAATCTCGGGCGGCCACCGTCCCACCTTGCTGAGAACGCTATGCCGTCACGTTCGAAGGAACGAGGGTGGTCTGGTCGGCGTGGCGCTGCTGGACGGTGAACCAACTGACGGCAGCGACGATCACGACCAGGAACAGTCCGCTCGTGGTGTTAGCGCCGAGTCCTAGCCCACCGTCGGCGGGAGCCTGGGTGAGGTAGTCACCCATGGAGGCTCCGAAGGGGCGGGTGAGGATGTAAGCGG
>CBDTZB010000613.1:0-2007 GCA_965364795.1 uncultured Nocardioides sp. | reverse complement strand
CGCGGAGAGCATCAAGCCGCCGGTGGCCTTCCACGTGTGGCGCGCCTTCGCTCGCTGGTCCCCGGTCTTCCCGATCGGACGGATCGTCGACGTGGGAACCTCCCGGTCGCTGAGCAAGGCTGAGCGGGCGGCGTACGACGCTCCCTTCCCCTCGGCCAAGCACCTCGCCGGCGCGCGAGCGTTCCCGGCCTTGGTGCCCACCCGTGCCGACGATCCGGCCATGCCGGCGAACTTGGAGGCCTGGGCCGGTCTTGGACGATTCGAGAAGCCGTTCCTGACCGTCTATGGCCGCAAGGACCCGATCCTGGGGAAGGCCGATCGGCCGCTCCAGGCGCAGGTTCCGGGTGCCTCCGGGATGGATCACGCCCGCGTCGACGGCAGCCACTTCGTCCAGGAGGACCAGGGTCCCGAGCTGGCTCGCCGCATCATCGGACTCGTCAAGGAGTCCTAGTCACAACGGACTAGTGGCGATGGGTGCCAGGTCACATGTGACGCGAATGACCCCCGTTCCGGTGGCGCGGGAGGCCAATGGATGGAACCGTCGTCCTCATGCAGTCCAACACCACCCCCCGAGGGGGCGTACTCGAAGATCTGGCCGCCATGGCTCAGTCCGCGGCGGCCCGACCGCACGGCGCAACTGATGCGTGGACCGCTGAGGGCGACGTACTTCGCGCCCTGTTGTCGGAGTACTGACACCAGCTCACCATTTGCGTTGGATGCGAACGCTCTTCTTGATCCGCTGGATGTTGCCGGCCGTGTCAGTCACCTTGATGTTGAGCTTGGCCCATCCGTCGTAGGTGCGCTGCATCTGTCGGTAAACCTTGGGGTGCAGTCGCATCTGGAACCACTGTTCATAACCCGGTGTCGACCGGCGGACCTGCTTGCGGACCTGGAAGAAGCGCTTGCTTTTGCCCTTGGCTTTCGCTTTGCCGGTCACCTGGATCCAGGCAGGCTCCTCGACCCGGATCTTGGCCTGGACGAACCATCGTTTCACCAGATGCCTGTTGACCTTGGCTCGCAGCCCCAGCACCTCGTCGTCGCAGATCGAGGGCGTGATGGTGAGGGACCAGGAGTCCAGGTAACCGTCGAGGCCGTTGTCGTTGGTGTCGAGGACACTGAGGTACCAGTCTCCGTTGGGGTTCTCTCCGACGAAGGCTCCCATCGCTTCCTCGGGCACGAGCTGCTCTGGCGTGACGTTGGGGGCGAAGGGGTAGTCGGTCACGATCGTCGGCGACCCGGCCCGGTCGTCGAAGACGGTGTCGGCAAAGTTGTCGGCTCCGTTGCCGTTGCCGGTGGTGAGAGTCGTTGACGTCCCCGCCGGTGAGGTCAAGGAGATCTCGAGGTCCTCACTGTTGGTGTGGGGCGCTTTCAACCCAACGGAGATGTCGGAGATCCTGGAAACCACTCCGCCGACCGGCACCATCTGCCCGGTGTTGTGGCCAGCGCTGATGGGGTTCCGGGTCTCGAAGACAAAGCGCGGCGCGGCTTCGTGGTCCTCCTGAGTGGTCCTCGTGGCAAGGGCCAAACTCCAGGAGTTGAGCACGCCGTCGTCCGTAGCGGGACGCGTGTCGCGGATCGCGAGCGTCCACTGGCCGTTCGGATCCTCACCCCGGAACGCGCTCATCGCCTCCTCCGGAACGAGCCTCGGCACGGTTACTCCATCGGTGAAGACGTGATCGGTCACGATGTTGACCGGAACCGATGAGTACGGCACCTGGTTGCCCGGGTCCGCGTCGTCGTCCCAGGTGGTGCCCGCAAAAACATCCCCGTTGGCGCCACCGTTGCCGGTGGTCATGGTGACGGAGGTTCCCGACGGCGACTCCAGGGTCATCTCGATGTCTTCGTTGTAGGAGTGCGAGATGTCGGTGAAGAGATCGAGGTCGCTGAGCACCGGCCCTGCGTTGGCCACCGTGAGTGTCGAGGTGGTCAGCCCGGTGCCGAGGTCCATCGGGATCGTTGCTGGGGTGGTGTTGGCGAACGACGTGTTCACCGGAGCCTCACAACCGG
>CBDTZB010000612.1:0-2008 GCA_965364795.1 uncultured Nocardioides sp. | reverse complement strand
GTCAGGGCGCCGCCGCCCGATCCGACCACGATCACGTCGTACTCACCGGTGTTCTCAACGCTGCTGGACATGGCGGCCTTTCGACGGTTCGGATGCGGGGTCGCACGTTGGGTCTGCGCGGTCGGCTGGGTGGCAGCCCGGACCGACAGGCACAATGAGCGCATCATGTCGGGTCCACCACCTGCCGCGCTCCCGATGGGTGAGATCACCTATCCCGCCGAGCTTCCGGTCAGCCAACGCCGCGAGGACATCGCTGACGCGATCCGCGACCACCAAGTCGTGATCGTCGCCGGTGAGACCGGTTCGGGGAAGACCACCCAACTGCCCAAGATCTGCCTGGAGTTGGGGCGAGGCGAGAAGGCCCTCATCGGTCACACCCAACCGCGTAGGATCGCGGCCCGATCGGTGGCCGAGCGGATCGCTTCGGAGTTGGGCACCGAGTTGGGCGACCTGGTCGGCTACCAGGTGCGGTTCACCGACCGAACGTCTAAGGCCAGCCGGGTCAAACTGATGACGGACGGCATCCTGCTCGCCGAATTGCAGCGCGACCGGGACCTGAAGAAGTACGACACGATCATCATCGACGAGGCCCACGAGCGCAGCCTCAACATCGACTTCTTGCTCGGGTACCTGCGTCGTCTGCTCCCACGACGCCCCGACCTCAAGCTGATCATCACCTCGGCCACCATCGACCCCGAGCGGTTCGCCGCTCACTTCAGCGAGCCCGACGGCACCCCGGCGCCCATCATCGAGGTGTCGGGACGGACCTATCCGGTCGAGGTGCGCTACCGCCCGCTCATGCAGTTCCCGGAGTCCGATCAGGACGGCGAGCCGATCGTCCGCGACCAGACCGAGGCCATCGCCGACGCGGTCAAGGAACTCTCCCGCGAGGGGCCCGGCGACATCCTCGTCTTCCTGCCTGGTGAGCGGGAGATCCGGGACACCGCCGATGAACTCGACAAGGGAGACGGGCGCGGACGACTCGAAGTTGTCCCGCTGTATTCGCGCCTCTCCGCCGCCGAACAGCACCGCGTATTCTCACCCCCGAACGGCTCGATGACCCGACGGGTGGTCCTGGCGACCAACGTCGCCGAGACCTCGCTGACCGTGCCCGGCATCCGGTACGTCGTGGACACCGGTGTCGCCCGGATCTCGCGCTACTCGGTGCGAACCAAGGTGCAGCGCCTTCCCATCGAAGCGATCAGCCAGGCCTCAGCCAACCAGCGTTCAGGCCGGTGTGGCCGGGTCCAGGCGGGCATCGCGATCCGCCTCTACTCCGAGGAGGACTTCGAAGGCCGGCCGGAGTTCACCGACCCCGAGATCATCCGCACCAACCTGGCCTCGGTGATCCTCCAGATGACCTCGCTCGGTCTCGGTGAGGTCGATCGTTTCCCGTTCGTTGAGCCCCCGGACAAGCGCAACGTCACTGCTGGCGTGCAACTACTGGAGGAGCTCGGGGCACTCCGCGTCGGCGAGGAGGCCGCCGCCTCGAACCGCAAGCGCCGCGGCAGGGGTTCCGGCGGTGGGCCTCGTCTGACCGAGATCGGCCGCCGGCTCGCTCGGTTGCCGATCGACCCCCGGATGGGGCGGATGATCCTGGAGGCCGAACGACTCGGCTGCCTGCGCGACGTACTGGTGATCGTGGCCGCGTTGTCGTTGCAGGACCCGCGGGAGCGGCCCGCCGAGCAACGCACCCAGGCCGATCAGCAGCACGCCCGCTTCACCGCGGACGGGTCGGACTTTCTGACCTGGCTGAACCTGTGGCGCTACATCAAGGAACAACAGAAGGAGCTGTCCAGCAGCGCGTTCCGGCGGATGTGCAAGCGGGAATACCTCAACTACCTGCGGGTGCGGGAGTGGCAGGACTTCGAGTCCCAACTCCGGCAGGTGTGCAAGGAGATCGGCTTCGACACCCGGGTGAAGCGTGAGGGTGACGGGGGTTTCGAGACTCGCTCCGCTCGCACCTCAACTCCCGGGAAACGCCAGGGCCGCCAGCGCGGAGGCCGCG
>CBDTZB010000611.1:0-2018 GCA_965364795.1 uncultured Nocardioides sp. | reverse complement strand
CTTCCACAACCCCGACCAGTGGGAGCTGTGGAAGAACGAGCGGCCCGAGACGATGGTCGACGAGGTCATCCGCTACGCCACGCCGGTCAGCTCCTTCCAGCGCACCGCGCTGGCGGACATCGAGGTGGGCGGCACGATGATCAAGAAGGGTCAGCGCGTTGGCCTGTTCTACGCGAGCGCCAACTTCGACGCCGACGTCTTCGAGGACCCGTACCGCTTCGACATCACCCGCAACCCGAACCCCCACCTCGCCTTCGGTGGGCACGGCGCGCACTACTGCATCGGCGCTAACCTGGCTCGCCAGGAGGTCAAGTTCATGTTCAACGCGCTGGCCGACCACGCCCCGGACATCAACATGATCTCCGAGCCGCGCCGCCTGCGTCACGCCTGGATCAACGGCATCAAGGACCTGCAGGTCAACTACAGCTAGGGAAGATTGGGCCGCTGGGTCAAGATCAGCGGTCCGTCGGCGGTGACGGCCACGGTGTGCTCCATGTGAGCACCCCGTGAGCCGTCAGCGCTGCGCAACGTCCACCCGTCGGGGTCGGTGAAGATCTCGTCGGTGGTGTGCATGAACCACGGCTCGATGGCGATGACCAGTCCCGGCTTGAGCCGCGGACCGCGTCCGGCGCGCCCGTCGTTGGGGACGTGCGGCTCGCCGTGCATGGTGCGGCCGACGCCGTGCCCGCCGAACTGGAGATTCACTCCCAGGCCGGCGGCGTGGGCAACTTCGCCGATCGCTGCCGAGATGTCGTAGAGACGGTTACCGGGCTTGGCCTGCGCCATCCCCGCGGCCAGTGCGCGACCGGTGACCTCGATCAGATCAAGGTCTTCCTGGCGCGGCGTGCCGACCACCACGGAGTACGCCGAGTCGGCGACCCAGTCGTCCACGCTGACGGCGAAGTCAACGCTGAGTAGATCCCCGTCCACGAGGTTGTAGTCGTGGGGGAGTCCGTGCAGGACGGCGTCGTTGACCGAGGTGCACAGCACCTTGCCGAACGGGGAGCCACCGAACGAAGGGTGGTAGTCGACGTAGCAGGACTTCGCTCCACGATCGGAGATCATCTTCTCAGCCAGTTCGTTGAGCTCCAGAAGATTCACCCCCACGTCGGCCTTCGCGGCCAGGGCCTCGATCACGGAGGCGACGAACTCGCCTGCGGGACGCATCTGCTCGATCTGGGCGGGGGTACGGAACTCGATCATGGGAGGAGCCTACGGAGGGGAGGGCCCTACGCGCGAAACGGACTCAGCTGACGGGCTTGTCGGCGCCGACGACCCACATCGCGAAGAACTGTGAACCGCCGCCATAGGCATGACCCAGGGCGCGGCGGGCCCCCTCGATCTGGTGCTCACCCGCGGCTCCCCGCACCTGAAGAGCAGCTTCACCGAATCGGAGCATGCCGGAGGCTCCGATGGGGTTGGAGGACAGCACCCCGCCCGAGCAGTTCACCGGCAGCACCCCCGTCATCGAGGTACCACCGCTCTCGGTGAGCTTCCACCCCTCGCCCTCAGCCGCGAAGCCAAGGTTCTCCAACCACATGGGCTCGAACCACGAGAAGGGGACGTAGATCTCGGCAACGTCGATCTCTTCCAGCGGGTTGGTGATGCCGGCCTGCTTCCATAGGTGGGCTGCGGCGTCGCGCCCGGCCTGAGGGTTGACCTGGTCGCGTTCGGCGGCCGAGGTGGCTTCGGAGCGCATCGCGGTCCCGTGGATCCAAGCAGGGTTTGGTGAGGAGGCAGCGGTGTCCTCATCGACGATGACCAACGCACACGCGCCGTCGGAGGAAGGGCACGTCTCGTCGTACCGGATGGGGTCCCAGAGCATCTGGGAGGCCAGCACGGATTCGACCGTCGTGTCCGGGTTCTGAAGGTGCGCGTAGGGGTTCTTCAAGGCGTTCTGTCGGTCCTTGGCGGCGACGATCGCGCCCACGTGGGTGGGCGCCCCGGAGCGACGGATGTAGGAACGCACGTGCGGAGCGAAGTAGCCGCCAGCGCCGGCGTGCACCGGCATGATGAAC
>CBDTZB010000610.1:0-2030 GCA_965364795.1 uncultured Nocardioides sp. | reverse complement strand
TGAAGTGGCTCGACGCCGACGAGTTCGGTCACTGGACCAACCCCGAGGACTTCGAGGCGGCCCGCGCTCCGCGCAAGCGGCGCGAGTGGTTGGTGGACTCCTCGGTACGCGCCGGTCGCGGCGCTGAAGTGCCGGGTCTCGTGCGGATCGAGGCGCCCGCCGGCGAGCACATCGTCGACTACGTGACCGGCACCTGGTTGCAGCAGGCGCCGCGGCCCCTGGTGCAACGGCAGGCCTGGCGCGATGTGTGACTCCTGCTGGTCGAGCGTGTCGAGACCTTCGCGGTCCCGTTGGTCGAGCTTGTCGAGACCTTCGCGGTCCCGTTGGTCGAGCTTGTCGAGACCCCTTCCGGACGCCCCATGACCCTCCCCGCCGCGGTCACCAACTTCCTCGACCAATCGCCCGACGCACTCCTTCTCGACGGCACCCCAGGCAACCCCGGGAAGTACTCACGAGTCCTGGTCGCTGTCGCCGACGTCGCTGAGCTGCGTGCCTGTGAGGTGACCCGCGGGGTGAAGTCCCCCGTGGTGGGGGTCTACCTCACCTCGGCCGACGCCGCCCTCTCGCTGCGCCCCAAGCCTGAATGGCCACGTCTGCTGGCGACCCGCAGCAACCAGGCCACCGACGGGAGCGGCTGGATGACCGTTCTCCGATTCGCCCGGCAGGTGCCGGTCGCCGAGGTCATCTCCGAGTTGGGCCGGCAGGCCGTCTGGCCCGACCGCCACGGCAACCAGGGACTCTGGGCGGTCGGCGCGGACAAGGTAGAGCCGGACGATCTGTCCACCTGGAACTCCGACGAGCCCGGACCTTTGGACGAACGAGTCCTCAACCCGATCGGCTTCGTCGAGGCTACCGACTCCCGCGTGCTGGACCTGAGCCAGATCGACCTCGCCGGCGGGGCGACCCCAGCGTTGGTTTCCTCGCTTCGTCCGTACGCCGGGGTCCAGGTCGATTGGGACGTCCCCCACGCCAACACCGTCGTCGCAGGGTTGGCGATGGCTGGGGTGCCGCTGGTCGCTGCGGACTCACCTGCCGAACTACGCGCTATCGGCGCCGCCCTCGCTGCACCCGTCAACTTCACCGACCCCGTCGCGCGCGAGGAGCACAGCATCGTGTTGCGGCGAGCCGCGATGGCGGCGTACTCCACCATGGCGTGGCGCCGCCATGTCGGCAGCGACCTCCAGATCCGGGTGGCCGCGCCGCCATCGGTCAGCATCGTGCTGGCCACCCGCCGGCCCGAGATGCTGGAGCACGCGCTGAGCCAGATCGCGCAGCAACGCGGTGTGGCTGAGTTGGAGGTCGTGGTTGCCCCGCACGGGTTCGAGCCCGATCTGGTGCGTCTGCGCGAGGCGCTCCCCGGCTGGCCGGTGACGGTGCTGGCTCAGCCGGAGTGGACGGTGTTCGGCGACGTACTCGCCACGGCGGCCAGCGCTGCTTCTGGCGACGTGGTGCTGAAGATGGACGACGACGACTGGTACGCCCCCGACTTCGTGGCGGACCTACTCCTGGCCCGTTCGTACTCCGGTGCAGAGATGGTCGGTTGCGCCGCGGAGTACCACTACCTCACCGAGCAGGACCTCACGATCCGGCGAGGGCACCCGGCCGAGTTGTACGCCCGCTTCGTCGCCGGCGGCACGATGATGATCGACCGCGCGATGCTGCGCGAGGTTGGCAACTTCCGGTCGGTGCCGAGGTGGGTCGACGCCCAACTGCTTGCGGCGGTGTTCGCCGCCGGCGGCGCGGTCTACCGCACCCACGGCCTGGGCTACGTCCTGCGCCGCAACCCCGGCGGCCACACCTGGGACGCCGATCTGGAGTTCCTCCTCGATCCCGACCGGATGGCTGCGTCGTACCCCGGATTCCGACCCAGTCGCCTCCTCGACCTTCCCTAACTCCCTCACGAAGTTCGCCTGATGGGGACGCGAAGTTCGCCTGATGGGGCGCCGAGGTTCGCCTGATGGGGGTTCGAGCGTGGCGATCCCCAACACACGAACTTCGCGTCCCCAAAGGACGAACTTCGTGGCCCCAAC
>CBDTZB010000609.1:0-2032 GCA_965364795.1 uncultured Nocardioides sp. | reverse complement strand
GTCTCGCCGAAGCCCATGCCACTGCCCCCGTTGACGAGCACGATGACCGCCTTCTCCTGGGCAGGGAGCATCGACGCGAGCGTTTCTACGCCGGGGCTGGTCCCGTCATGCCATACCACCCCGTCGTCGGAATACACATTCCAGCCGAAGCCGTACCCGGGCGATACGGCGCTCGCGGGTCGCATCATCAGCGCCTTGCCTGCCGCGCTCAGCACATCGTTTTTACCGTTCATCATCATCGCCAGGTAGTGCGCTAGATCGTTGGCGCTCGCGATGATCCCTCCTTGAGGGGCCGTTGTGCGGTCGGTCGAGTTCTCCGGCAACGGTCGTTTGGTGCCGAACCATGGCCTGTGCCCGGTGGCCATGGATGCATGGACTTCGCCGTCCGCAACGAAGCTGTGGTCCATGCCGAGCGGCTCCAGGATGTGGGTCTCTACATAGGCCTGATACTCCTGCCCGCTCACGACTTCGATCAGGCGACCCAGGATCTCGTAGTTCGCGTTCGAGTAGTCCCACGTCTCGCCGGCTGGGTAGGCTGGAGTCACCCCCGCCAGCTGTTCAACCCCGCGCGCAAGATCATCCTTCGCACCCTTGGCATGCCCATGTGAGGCGTTGCCCTGCGCCGTGGAGTAGCCGCTCGTGTGACTGAGCAACTGTCGGATCGTGATCGCGCCTGCCGGTCGACCAGAGAACTCGTCAAGGTAGTGCGAGAGCTCGGTGTCCAGGTCAACCTTGTCCGCCTCGACAAGTTGCATCACGGCGAGCGCCGTGAAACTCTTGGAGATCGAGCCGATCACGAAGGGCGTGTCCGGCGTCACAGCCGTATCTCCTCCGAGCCTGACAACCCCGCGCGCGCCGGCCGACGCGATGTCTCCGTCGGCCACGACGGCGTAGGCCAGGCCGGGAGCGCCGGACGCCGGCATCGCGCTATCGATGAACTCGTCGATCGCTCCTAGAGGGGTACCCGCAAGCAACGCGACACTACTGAGGCCAATGGACAAGGTCATCAGCGTTCGCCGCACGGTATCAACCTCTCTCGTTGCACGCAGGTGCCAGTTTAGACATCCCAAGTACCTAAGTCAAAGCGGCGCGAAGGATCAGGATCGTTGGGACGGTGGACGGAGGTTGCCGGTCCGTGTCGGATAATGACCGCATGATCGACGACGCAGATCTGAAGCACTTGCGCCGCTGCGTGGAGCTAGCTCGCACGGCGTTCGAGGCTGGCGACGCACCCTTCGGCTCAATCCTGGTGAGCGGCGACGGTCGCGTGCTGTTCGAGGACCACAACCACGTGTCAGGCGGTGACCAGACCCAGCATCCGGAGTTCGCTATCGCCCGCTGGGCGGCCGCCAACCTGACGCCGGACCAGCGCGCCGCCACCACCGTCTACACCTCGGGTGAGCACTGCCCCATGTGCGCGGCGGCACACGCTTGGGTGGGGCTAGGGCGCATCGTCTACGCCAGCTCCTCCGCCCAGTTACGCGCTTGGCTCGAGGAGTGGGGCGTCCGCCCGGGTCCTGTGCGACCGTTTCCGATCAACGAGATCGCGCCGAGCGTGCCTGTCGACGGGCCGGTGGACGAACTGGCCGCCCAGGTACGCGAGCTGCAGTTGCAGTACCACCGGGGCTGAGGTGCACGGATCACCCGGCTGGCAGAGTGTCCACGGCTGTGCGCGAGCTCGCCTTCGCCACGCGTCTTCTCGTGCGCGGCTTCAACGAAGCCGGCGATGACCCGCAGCAACGATTCACGCGTTTAGGCCACGGTCAAGTACCTGCCGCGCCTCACACGTCCGGCTGATCGATAACCCAGCGCCATGACCCGTCAGGCTGCCGCCGGGCGATTTCCGCGGTCACACGGCCATCGGACAGACGGGTCGAGGTCAACGCGAGGTCCCCGCAATGTAAAACCGGCAGCAACTGACCGCCAGATCCGCCGGGCGCGCGCTCAGCGAACACCTGCCGGAACACTTCCGCGATCGCGTCATTCCCACGGGTCTGCTCCCCCGGCGGGAGGGCGAGGACCGCGTCCGGCT
>CBDTZB010000608.1:0-2033 GCA_965364795.1 uncultured Nocardioides sp. | reverse complement strand
CTGCCAGCGTGCGCTCCGTGGTCGCGATTGGATGCGGACATGTGCACCACACTATTACCGCTCTGGGCCTCAGGAAGTTTCGATCCTTGGCGTCGGGACCGTCGTCCCTACCATCGAAGTGTCGACGGGTAACCTGCGGCGCCAACTACCCAAACCACCCCGGAGCGTTGGACCTCGGACATAGACAGCGGGCACTCACAGTGCGTCCGCAAAGGGAACCGCGATCGGCATCTCGGGACGCGTGATCGAGCGTGGCGCCAAGTGCCCCGCAGAGGATGGTGGACTGCTGCTCCCGCGAGATCGCCAGCTGGTCGCTGGACCTACGCTGGGCGTCGGTTGCGGATGCTTGTTCTCCGGTTTTCGGGGATCGAGGTGGCGGTGATCAGCCACGCCCAGAGTCATTCCATCCGATACCAGCTGCGGCAATCCCTCCGCGACCGATCAGGACGGGGGCACTTCTCACCCGATGCTCCCGGCTTCGGTGGGGAAGCCGAGGGTGACCCAGTCGTGCATTCCGCCGCGGTAGTAGCGGATCCGCTCGGCGGGGAAGCCATCGTTCACGAGGCCACGGATTGCCGTGGGGGACTGCGGGCACTGGGGGCCGTTGCAGAAGAAGACCACCTGCTCGCTGTCATCGAGCTCGTCGCGCCGATCCACTGCTTGGTCGAAGGGGATGTTCACCGCACCCGGGAGCGTGGCACGGGTGAAGAAGTCCTCCTGCCGACCGTCGATCAGCGGTACGCCCTGAGTGGCCAGTACAAGGAGCTCCTTCTCCCCGATGGTCCGGATGCCAGGAGCGGGCTCCATGGGCTGGATCTCGCCCCAAGTGGTGTCCACGGTGACCAGGTCGCGTTCAGCCGCCACCGGTGAGGGCACCATCTGCGGAGGTGTCTCTCGCTCACGGGGCTTGCGCTCGAGGGCGGTGATGCTCATGTCGGTCATCGTCATTCCTTGTCGAGTTGCGTTGTCTTTCATCACGTCGTCGACGCGGGGGATCTCAAGGTTCGGCGGCTATGGGCTCAGATCGCCTGAAGATGCGGGCGGCCTCCATGCGCCGTCCGTGCGCCGTCCATGCCGGGCAGCGGCAGGTCAAACAGACGGTAGACCGGCGGGTCCTTTTCTCCACGACCTTCGCACGCAACCCCGCTTGGTGGGCCTGGTCCGGACGCTCATGGCCACTCTGGACACCCGGCGCTCCTTCACGCAGTGGGAGTCACGAGGCTTCCGACATCCCTTGGAAGTCGCCGTGCCAGGAGTGATACCACACGTCGCCGGTGGTGCTGTTGACCGAGAGCATGCCCTCGATCTTGTCGCCCCGCAGCGTGTGCAGGGTGTAGTAGCCGGGAAACGCCTCAGCTGCGTCGGCGGTCAGTCCGTCGGGGCGGTCGGCCAACCACTCGATGGCGATCTCTTGAGCTTGGCTAGCAGTGACCTCGCTTCTGGTGCCGTTGCCACCGCTCATCATCCCGAACCGGGTGTTCCACATCCGCGCCGGCCCGAACTCCATCTGCACCGCGCCATTGTCCGGGTCGACGAGCACCTCGGTGGCCTTGGTGCCGTCGAGCTCCTGCAGCTCGGCGTAGTACTGGTTGCTGAACTTCATCACCTCACCCACCTGGAGGTCGGACTCGAGTGTCTTGGCAAACTCACTAGCGCGGTCCCTCGCCTGCGCCAGGTCCAACACCGGGTCACCGTTGCCGGGTAGCCACCCGTAGCCAGATCCGCCCATCCCGTCACCCCCACCGGGGCCCATCCCCCAGCCCCCACCAGTCCGGGGGCCGCTGGTGCTGTTTCCCCAGCCAGCCCCGCGATCGTTGAATTCGGGCTGTTGGGTCAGAAGCCAGGTGCCCGAGGCGAGAACGGCGACGAGCGCCACCAACGGCACCAACAGGCCGGTCCACGTGGTCTTCGGGCGTGTCATTGTCGCTCTCCGTCTTCTGTCGGACCGGACGAGCGCAACGTCCCGCGCATCTTGTGGTAGGTCGCCTCGTCGATCTCGCCCGCGGCGAACCGGCGGTCCAGCGTCTGCTGCG
>CBDTZB010000607.1:0-2036 GCA_965364795.1 uncultured Nocardioides sp. | reverse complement strand
GCCCGCAGTACGCCCGCCTGGAGCAGGAGTGGGGCTTGGACCTGTCCGGCTGGGCGAGCCGCTAGCGCCCGCGCTCAGGCCTGGATGGCCAGCGTCGAGCCCGAGCGGGCCTTGGTCACGATCAGTTGGGTCGGGATCCGGTCTCGCATCTCCGCCACGTGACTGACCACCCCGACCACCCGGCCGCCGTCGCGCAGCGAGTCCAGGGTGTCCATCACTCCGTCCAGCGTTTCGGCGTCGAGTGAGCCGAAGCCCTCATCGACGAACAGGGTGTCCAAGCGCATGCCTCCGGCTTCACCGGTGATCACGTCGGCCAGACCCAACGCGAGGGCCAGGGAGACCACGAACGTCTCGCCCCCCGACAGAGTTGCGGGGTCGCGGGACTCACCGGACCAGTCGTCCCGCACCTGCAGGCTCAACCCGCCGCGCCTTTCCCCGGCACCGCGCTCCCCGGTGTGCACCAGCGAGTAACGCTGATCGCTCATCCCCGAGAGGCGTTCGTTGGCCGCATCCACGACCTGGCTGAGGCGGTAGGCCAACACGTAGGCCGACAGACGCATGTGCCACCGGTTGTCGGCGGACTTGCCTTCAACGAAGGCACTCAGCGCATTGGCCAGCGCCAAGTTTTCGTGAAGGGGCCGCCACGACTGATTGGCCACGGTGTGGGCCTGGGCCAGGTCGGCCAGACGCTCACTTCGCGAGGTCTGAAGGACGACCTGCTCACGGGCCGCGGTGGCCACAGCGCGTCGCTGCGTGCGCTGGAGGCGCAGGGCGTCTAGATCGGGGAGAGGTTGCGCGATCTCCTGCGCAGCGCCGGGCTCGGCGAGGATGCGGCGTACGGCGGCGAGCTGGTCCTCGTGACGGCGGACCGCGGCGTCGAGCTGACGGACCTCGCTATCACCCAGGAGCGCGGCTCGGGCCGCCTGCGCATCAGCGAAGCCGGCCCGTTGCAGCGAGGCCGAGAGTCGTGTCTGGGCGTCCTGCAGGGCCTCGCGGGCGCTCTGCGCCAACCGGATGGCCTCCAGTGCGGTCCGTCCCACGTCGACCTGATGCTGGTTGGCTACGATGGTCGCTGCGAGGTCTGCCTGCCCCGACGGTAGCGCCGCCACCAGATCGGTCTCGATGCCGCGGATCTCCGCCTCCAGCACGCTGATGCTGGCTGACATGCCGTGAAGCTCAGTCTGAAGGTGCGCGACCTGCTCGGTCGCCTCGGCCAGCTCCGCCTTGAGGCGCAGACGACGCTGGTCGAGGGAGACGACCTGAGCGCCCGCTGTCTTCGCCGCGTCGCATTCGCGAGCGAGTTCGGCGTGGAGTGTCCGCTCCGTCTCCGCGGGTCCCTCCCCGGCGCGTTGTCGAGCCAGGTCCAACCGGGTGGCCAGGTCGCGAACCGCACTGTGGCGGAAGTGGGCTTCGGCCTTAGCGTCCTCCATCTGGGTGAAGGCCTGTTTCTCCTGCTCCGCATCCGGCGCGTTGGACTCACGGCGAGCCTTCGCGGGATGGTCGGCGGAACCACAGACCGGGCAACAGGCGCCCGCGGCGAGTTGTCCCGCGATCTCGGCGGCCATGCTGTCTAAGCGGGCCTCCTTGAGGAACAGCCAGGTTTCCCGAAGATCCTGGGCCTGCCGCTCCACCACGCTGTGTCGTTCTTGAGCGGCCGCTAGCTGCTCGGTCAGTTCGTGGATCTCAGCGTGGGCAGCGAGCCGGTCGGATGACTCCTGCAGGCGCGCGGTGAGTTCGGGATAGCGCAGCGAGGTGTCGCGGGCCGCCAGCAGGTCGTCGTCGACCTGACTCAGGTCGTAGCCCGTCTTCTCGGTGCGGGCGGTCAGGGTGTCCCGGTTGGCGACGGCTCTCACCCGGCATTGCTCGAGACCCTTCAGCTCCTTGGCGGCTTGCACCCGGCGGGCGTCCTTGGGGACCAAGTGGCGCAGTTGCGCGCAGCGATCAACCGCGGACCGCACGGCGCGGTCGAGAGACTCCGCGAGAGCGGGTGAGTGTTCGTTCAGGTGCGCCGGGTTGAAGGCATCCGGGGCCGGTGG
>CBDTZB010000606.1:0-2036 GCA_965364795.1 uncultured Nocardioides sp. | reverse complement strand
CCGGCCTCCCCGCCACACAGCTCGAGCTCGCGACCGCCCTGGCTCAGGAACGCACCCCAACCTCCCGGACCGGGGTTAGGGATGCAAGCCCCGTCGGTGTAGATCGTGACGACTTCCAGGTCTGCCGGACTGGGGGCCTCACTCACCCGACGACGACCTCGACCCGCTGGAACTCCTTGAGGTCGGTGTAGCCGGTGGTGGCCAGCGAACGGCGCAGCGCACCGATGAGGTTCATGGTGCCGTCGGCGACGCGAGAGGGTCCGAAGAGGATCTCTTCGGCGGTGCCGACCTGTTCGAACTCCACCCGGGCTCCACGCGGCAGCTCGGCGTGGTGGGCCTCGGCGCCCCAGTGGAAGCCGCGGCCAGGAGCGTCGGTGGCACGAGCCAGCGGCGAGCCGACCATCACGGCGTCCGCGCCGCAGGCGATTGCTTTGGCCAGGTCGCCGGACTTGCCGATGGAACCGTCAGCGATGACGTGGACGTAGCGACCACCGGACTCGTCGAGGTAGTCGCGGCGAGCCGCGGCGACGTCGGCCACAGCCGAGGCCATCGGGACAGAGACACCCAGCACGGCGCGGGTGGTGTGGGCCGCTCCCCCACCGAAGCCGACCAGTACGCCGGCCGCACCGGTCCGCATCAGGTGTAGCGCTGCCTGTTGGGTGGCGCAGCCACCGACGATGACGGGGACGTCGAGTTCGTAGATGAACTCCTTGAGGTTCAGCGGCTCGGCGTTCGAGGAGACGTGCTCGGCGCTGACGGTCGTGCCGCGGATGACGAACATGTCGACGCCGGCGTCGACGACGGTCTTGGCGAACTCCTTGGTCCGCTGCGGCGACAGGGAACCGGCAACGGTGACGCCCGATTCGCGGATCTCGCGCACGCGCTCGGTGATCAACTCAGCCTTGATCGGCTCGGTGTAGATCTCTTGCATGCGACGGGTCGCTTCGGTGCCCCGTAGCCCCGAGACCTCGGTCAGCAACGGGACCGGGTCTTCGTACCGGGTCCAGAGACCTTCCAGGTTCAGGACGCCCAGGCCACCGAAGTTGCCCAGAGCGATCGCAGTCTGCGGCGACATCACCGAGTCCATCGGCGCCGCGAGGACGGGCATGGAGAACCGATAGGCGTCGATCTGCCAGTCGAGACTGATCTCCTCCGGATCCCGGGTACGACGCGAGGGGACGATGGCGATGTCGTCGAAGGAGTAGGCGCGGCGACCGCGCTTGGCCTCACCGATCTGGATCTCAGTCACGGGCGCAGTCTCCCAGATCGCACAGCGATTGGCCGAGTCGACCAGTCCCTACCGCAGATTCCGAGACCATGAGTCAGCGCCCCGTGTAGTTAGGAGCCTCGACGGTCATCTGTACGCCGTGCGGGTGGCTCTCCTGCAGCGACGCCGAGGTGATCCGGATGAAGCGGCCCTTCTCCTGAAGCTCCGGCACGGTGCGCGCTCCGACGTAGAACATCGACTGAGCGAGCCCGCCGACGAGTTGGTGGGACACCGCGCCGAGGGGACCCCGGTAGGCGACCTGACCCTCGATGCCCTCCGGAACGATCTTGTCGTCGCTGGCGACCTCGGCCTGGAAGTAACGGTCCTTGGAGTAGGACTTCTTGCCGCGGCTCGACATCGCAGCCAGCGACCCCATGCCCCGGTAGGACTTGAACTGCTTGCCGTTGACGAAGACCAGATCGCCCGGGGACTCGTCGCAACCGGCCAGCAGGGAGCCGAGCATCACGCAATCCGCACCCGCGACGATGGCCTTCGCGATCTCACCGGAGTGCCGCATGCCGCCGTCGGCGATAACAGGCACGCCGGCCCGCTTAGCCGCGAGCGAGGCCTCGTAGATCGCCGTCACCTGGGGCACGCCGACCCCGGTGACGATGCGGGTGGTGCAGATCGAGCCGGGCCCGACGCCCACCTTGATCGCGTCGGCGCCAGCATCGACGAACGCCTGAGCGCCTTCTCTGGTGGCCACGTTGCCGCCGATCACCTGAGCGTGCTTGGTGGCGGGATCGGACTTGAGGCGCTGCACCATCTC
>CBDTZB010000605.1:0-2042 GCA_965364795.1 uncultured Nocardioides sp. | reverse complement strand
ACGCACTGGCGACCGACGTCTCTGCTGAGGCGCGCGCGCTGGCCGATGAATTCTGGCCCGGACCGCTCACGCTTATCCTCAAGGCTCAGCCCAGCCTGATGTGGGATCTGGGGGAGACCAAAGGAACGGTGGCCCTGCGGGTGCCGAACCACCCGTGCGCGCTGGAGCTGCTGCGGAGAACGGGCCCGCTCGCCGTCTCCTCAGCTAACCGTTCTGGCCAGCCGCCGTCGGTGGAGTGTGCACACGCCGCCGAACAGCTCCAGGATGCCGTCGAGGTTTACCTCGACGCGGGCGAGACACCGGGCCAGGTTCCGTCTACGATCGTTGACTGCACGACCGAGAAGGCAAAGGTTCTCCGGCTCGGTGCCCTGAGCACCGATGACCTCGCTCGGATCGTCCCCTCACTTCTCGAACCGGCGGCCGAGGAGCAGGAGGAATCGGGCGGCGCCACGCAAGATGGAGCCAGTCCTGAGTGAGGCTCTATCTGCTGTTGATGGCGTTGTCCGCCGCGGCGACCTATCTCGCGACACCAGCGGTGCGCGCACTGGCATGCCGAATCGGGGCCGTCACACCGGTACGTGATCGCGACGTGCATGAGCGTCCCACTCCGCGCATGGGCGGAGTAGCGATGTTGATCGGGATGATCGTGGCGTTCGTGGTCGCCTCCCAGATGCCGTTCCTGGACAGGGTCTTCGGAGACTTCACCCCCTGGGCGGTCCTCGCCTCAGCAGCACTGGTCACGCTCCTGGGAGTCCTTGACGATTTATGGGATCTTGACTGGATCACCAAGCTTCTGGGGCAGGTGCTCGCTTCCGGGCTGATGGCTTGGCAAGGGGTGCAACTGGTGACCTTCCCGATCTTCGGGCTGACAATCGGCTCCTCGCGACTGTCCCTGGTCGTCACGGTCCTCGTGGTTGTCACCGTTATCAATGCCGTTAACTGGGTCGACGGCCTCGACGGCCTGGCCGCAGGGCTGATCGCCATCGGCGGCACCGCCTTCTTCATCTACACCTACATGCTCACCAGATTGGGAAGCCCCACCGACTACTCCAACCTGGCCACGATGGTTATCGTGGTGGTCGTGGGCGTGTGCATCGGATTCCTGCCACACAACTTCCACCCAGCGCGAATCTTCATGGGGGACTCTGGTGCGATGCTGCTGGGGATCACAATGTCCGCAGCGGCAATCGTCGTCACTGGGCAAATTAACCCGGCAGTGGTTCAGAGCAGGCAGGCGTTTCCGGCGTTCCTCCCGCTTCTCCTTCCGGCCGCCGTTCTGATGCTGCCGCTGGTCGATATGGTGGCCACCACCGCCCGTCGACTCACGAAAGGGAAATCACCATTCCACGCCGATCGCACCCACATTCACCACCGGCTGCTCGATTTCGGCCACAGTCACCGCGCGGTCGTGCTCATCATGTACTGTTGGGCCGTCGTTATCGGTTTCTCCGCGGCAGCGCTCGCGCATTTCCCGCTGGTGCACGTCATCCCCATGACACTAATTGGAATCGTTCTCGCAATCATCGTCACGGTGCGTCTGCCACGCGCCGCGAAAGGTAGATCATGACCGCACCCTATATCCGCACCCCTGAGATCCTTGCCCTCATCCGCAAGGTGCTTAAGGGCCTCGTCCTAGTCACCATCGTGGTCGGAGGCCTCGGGGTCTTGATCGGAACGGTGCTCTACGGGCTTCCGGGGCTGTGGGCCGCGCTCATCGCATCCGTATTGGGGATCTTCTTCACCGCCACCACCGTTGCGGGGCTGTACTACGCCGCGGGCAGGGGCCAAGAGCTCCTGATGGTGGTGCTGTTGGGTGGGTGGCTCGTAAAAATGATTATCCTGGGCGCGGTGATCTTCTGGCTCAAGAATCAGACCTTCTACCACAAGGGAACCTTCGCCGCGACGATCCTCACGCTCGTCATTGGAGCGCTCATTGTTGAGATGGTGATTGTGGCCACAGCAAGAATCCCCTACGTCAACGTGAACTCAGTCACAGAGAATACGCAAGAGGAGAGTTTGTCTTCTTCGCGCGAGGCCGAGCA
>CBDTZB010000604.1:0-2043 GCA_965364795.1 uncultured Nocardioides sp. | reverse complement strand
TCCACCCACTGCTGAGTCACGTCTTCAGAACCGGCGGTGCGGTCGGCGGTGGTGGCGACGTACCAACTTTTCCCGACACCGCGGGGGATGGTCAGGGTCACCGTCTGATCGGTGACGGGGAAGTCCACCGCCAGAGTCGCCCGTTCACCGGTGACCTGGGTTGCCTCGATGGCGATGGGGTCGTACTCGCGCTCGGGGTCCTCCCACAGCAGCGCCACGAAGTCGAAGCAGGGATCGCCGAGCCGGGCCCGCTTCTCCAGTATCGCTTCCTTGCGCAGCGCGATGGTGAACGACGGTGCGTTCCGAGCGCAGACCGCTTCGGCGTCCTGCGCCTCAAGCGCGGCCAGCCAGAGGCGGTAGGCCGCCTCTGGATCCGTTGCGTCACCTGACCTAGCAGGAGTGGCAGAAGGTGGGGCCGAAAGAGACTCAGCGGATGGAGTCGAATCCCTAGGCGCCTCGACCATCGGGTTCGAACCGCAGCCGGCCAAAGTCGAGGCTAGGACTCCTGCGGCTGCGGCTGAAGTGACCCTGCGCAAGGTGGATTTCATGGCAACAGCCTGCCCCGCATAATTAGCCAGGTCGATTCGGCGAAACACGAGTATTTATTTTATTCATGTGATCCCAGGACACACCCGGTCTTGTAGATCGTTCGTCTTCGTAGTACCTGATGCGGACCGACCCCCTGCGGTCCGACGGGTGAGTAAACGGGAGAAGTCACATGAAGAACTCAATCAAGGGCGCGATCGCCGCCGGCGGCGCGGCCGTCATCCTTCTGGGCGGTGCCGGCTCGCTGGCGTACTGGAACAGCACAGACACCATCGCCGGCGGAACCATCACCTCTGGCGACCTCGTCATCGACGCCACTCGGTGCGACGACGCCGAATGGACCGTCTCGAACACCGTAGAAGGTGTGACGCAGGCGACGTTCGGCGCGTTGGAAGACATCGTTCGCGGCGATAAGTTGACCAAGACCTGCACCGTCGACATCGTCGCGGTGGGCACCAACCTGCGGGCTAGGCTCGGCGCCACAGGTGGGGCTGAGACCGGCACACTCGAGGCCGATGACTACGACGTGACATCTACCTTCCAGATCAACGGCGTGACCTGACGGAGATCACCAGCGCCGACTCTGGCGAGGTTGTAGACGCCACGATCGTCCTCGACTTCCCGATCAAGGCGGACCTCGTCGACGTGTCTTCGAAGCTGAAGACTCTCAACATCGCGGACTTCACCATCACCGCCACCCAGGCCACCACGTCAGCTCCCTGATTCAACGATGACTCTCTCCCTGCCCGTCACGATGCCCCGGCCCAGCGCCGAGGTCGACGCAGAGATGGCCGCACCCAACGCGGGCAACTCTCATCGGACCTCGGTGCGTGCCGGGGTGTTCGTGGGGCGGGTGGCGGCCTGGATGGTCATCCTGGCTGCAGCTGCTGTGTTGTCCGTCGGGGTGCTGATACCCCGAGTCAGCGGCATGCACGCCCTACACCATTCTCACCGGGTCGATGACGCCGACGTATCCACCGGGAACGATCGTCGTCGTCCGACCCGCGCCGATCGACGAGATCACCATCGGACAGGCCATCACCTACCAATTGAAATCGGGAGAGAGCACGGTGGTTACTCACCGCGTGATCGGCACCCGCCTCGATGAGTTCGGAAATCGGGAGTTCATCACCCAGGGCGATGCCAACGGAGCACCCGACGCGGACCCAGTGCGTGCGGTGCAGGTCCGAGGTGCCGTTTGGTATGCGATTCCTAAACTCGGTTACGCCAGCAGCTGGGCCACTGGAGAACAGCGTCAGTTGGCTGTGTACGGGATTGCTGCGTTGTTACTGGGCTACGCGGGGAGGATGTTCCTCCGCGCGGCCCTAGGGCGGTCTGCCGCACGGCGAAAAAGCGAAGCATGAGCCGCGTGTCCGCGACGCGATCGCTCGTGCAGGTTCCCGCTCGGGGACGTCGCCGAGCCACTCGTCGACAGTCCGACTCCGGCCGGGGCCGCGCCATCCTCGGCTTGGGCATGGTCGCCTTCTTGGCGCTCGG
>CBDTZB010000603.1:0-2051 GCA_965364795.1 uncultured Nocardioides sp. | reverse complement strand
GGGATCAAGAAGGGCATCTTGGAGATCGCCGATGTCATCGCGGTCAACAAGGCCGACGGCGACCGCGCTCAGGAGGCTCGCGCCGCGGCGCGCGACCTGGCCGGTGCGTTGCGGATGGTGCACGGCAAGGGGGAGTGGGCCCCGCCGGTGGTCACCTGTTCCGGCCTCGAGGACACCGGGGTGGACGACCTCTGGGAGAGGGTTCAGGCCCATCGCGATCACCTGGGACAGTCCGGCATCGCGGACAAGCGCGCCGAGCAGCAACTCGACTTCACCTGGGCGATGGTGCGTGACGAACTCGCCGAGCGGCTTCGCCATTCACCGGGCGTGCAGGCGATCCGCGAGGAGATCCGCAGCGAGGTGCTCTCCGGAGCCCTGCCCGCGACCGTGGCGGCTGACCGGATCCTGGCGGCCTTCGATCAGGACTGATTTCCTACGAGGTGGGTGTGGCCACCTAAGTTCGAGACTGCGGATAACCTGAGGGGGATGTCTACACCCACCGACTCCGATGCAGTCGCTGAGTTGATCGCCATCGTCGTCGATAAGTACGACGCCGAACTGATCGACCTGCGGCGGGATCTGCACGCCCACCCGGAGTTGGCGTGGAACGAACGCCGCACCGTCGAGATCATCGGTCAGTGGCTGGAGCGGGCCGGGTGGCGCGTTCAGGAGATGCCGCGCAGCGGGCTGGTGGCTGACCTGGGCGAGGGCCCGCCGACCATTGCCTTGCGAGCGGACATCGACGCCCTCCCGGTGGCCGATGTGTCCGGCGAGCCCTGGGCCAGCACGGTGGACGGCGTAGCCCACGCCTGCGGACACGACGTGCACACCGTCTGCCTGATCGGGGCAGCTTTTGCACTCGGCGAGCTTCACGGTCGCGGCCTTCTCGGCGGCGCGGTGCGCCTGCTCTTCCAGCCGGCCGAGGAGGTCATGCCCGGCGGCGCCAAACATCTGATCGCCAACGGAGCGCTCGACGGCGTCCATCAGATTATCGCCCTGCACTGCGAGCCTGCCGTCGACGTCGGGCGGATCGGAATGCGCTCCGGCGCGCTCACCAGTGCCGCAGACTCCTTGCAGGTCCGCCTCGAGGGGACGGGTGGCCACACCTCTCGACCGCACCTCACTGGTGACCTGACCTTCGCCCTGGCCAAGGTAACCAGCGAACTCCCCGCCGTGCTAAGCCGACGGATGGACCCCCGGGCCGGCGTCAGCGTGGTGTGGGGCATCGTCTCGGCCGGCTCGGCCATCAACGTGATTCCCGACCGTGGCCTGGCGGCGGGCACCGTGCGCATCCTCGATGCTGTTGCCTGGGCGGGCTGCGAACCGATCATTCGCGAGGCCGTGCACGACATCGTTCGGCCCTACGGCATCACCGCGACCGTGGACTACCTTCAGGGCGTGCCCCCAGTGGTCAACGATCCGTCGGTCAATGCCCTGATTGCAGCCGCTACCCGGTCCGTGCTCGGAGTCGAAGGCCAGGTAGCGGTTCCCCAGAGCCTCGGGGGAGAGGACTTCGGCTGGTACGTCGAGCAGATCCCCGGTGCCATGTTCCGGCTCGGCACCCGCACCCCCGGCGGCCCGACTTACGACCTGCATCAGGGCAATCTGCGGGTTGATGAGCGTGCGATCGCTATCGGCGCTCGGGTGCTGGCCGAGGCCGCTAGCACCGCCGCCGCGGGGCACTCGAGTGGCCCTTTGGTCACCGGCAGGTAACAACCCGGGCATTCTGGTCTATAGGGCTACTCAGCGGGGCTGCTTCGGGACTAGGGTGATCCTGATTTTCGCGCCAACCATGTGGCGCGTTGCGAAACTGGAGGAGGAGTCTTGCGTCGACTGACCAAGATTGCGGCAGCATCAGCGGTACTGGCCCTGGGCCTGACCGGTTGTGCCAATGACAGCAACGACGGCGAAAACACCCCTGAGGCGTCCGTTGACCTGTGTGATGGCGAAGGCGACGGTCCTGTCGTCGGCCTCGCCTACGACGTGGGTGGCCGTGGCGACCAGTCGTTCAACGACTCCGCCGCCGCCGGCATGCAGAACGCCGTCGACGA
>CBDTZB010000602.1:0-2060 GCA_965364795.1 uncultured Nocardioides sp. | reverse complement strand
GACACCGCTGAGTTCGGTGACTACGTCTCCGGCCCGCGGGTCATCACCCCCGAGGTCAAGGAAAACATGAAGGCGGTGCTCGCCGACGTGCAGAACGGTGCGTTCGCCAAGCGCTTCATCGACGACCACGAGGCCGGTAGCCCGGAGTTCAAGTCGCTGCGCGAGAAGGGTGAGGCTCACCCCATCGAGGCCACCGGTCGCGAACTGCGCAAGCTCATGGCTTGGGTGAAGAGCCACGACTCGGACTACACCGAGGGAACCGCTGGTCGCTGACCTCAGTTCTTAGAAAGGCCCCGGATCCTAGCGATCCGGGGCTTTTCGCTTGCGCGGGGCTGAGGATCAGCGGGGCGCGACGACTCCGGGTTCGGTGACCCAGGTCTGCCCATTGGCACGTCGAGTGACGGTGAACTCATCGAAGAGGGCACCTTCGGGAAGGTTCGTCGTGGCCGTTCTGCCCTTCTCCACCAACCAGGAGCGATAGTGCAGCGTGGATCCGGTGACGTCCACCGTCTGGTACGTCGTGACGCCCTGACCCGTGCGCACCTGAGTGGCTCCGTTGGTCGTCCAGACGTTCTTCTTGGGGTCGGTTTCGAGGGGGAAGTACTGCGCGCCTGCGTCGGACACGACGTACACCGGGCCCGAGGTCCGTCCAGGAGTCGAGGTGGCACTGGTGTCTTTGTAACCGCGCGAGTAGACGTGGTCGTGTCCCATCAGGACCAGATCAACGCCGTAGGACTCGAAGACCGGCACGAGGTGCTCGCGGACCTTGGCTTCATCGCGCCCCACCGAAGAGGAGTAGACCGGCTGGTGGAAGGACACCACACTCCACTTTCCTGGGTTCTGCGCCAGAACGCCTTCCAGCCAAGCGGCTTGAAACTTGATCCACAGATCGCCCGGACCGCTGGACGGGCAGGCCGGATCCCAGCAGGCGGGGAGGTCGTCGGGACGCAAGAACTCCTGCTCGCGCGTGGTGTTGAGGGTGACGAAGCGGACGCCCTGGTAGTCGGTGTAGTAGACGGTCTCGGCGGCTAGGACGGCGAAATGATTGAAGTACGACGCGTACTGGCGGGCCACCTGATCTGAGCCGACCGCACGGTCGGCGAGCGAACCGATGGTGGCGCGGGTGGGCTGATTGCGGGGGTACTCGAAGGTTGCTTTCCAGGCGGTGAGCAGGCGATCGCCGAGGTACTCGTGATTGCCGGGGGCGGCGAGCACATTGCTGGTGGCAGCGGCGTGCGCCATCCCCGCGAACCAGTCGCGCCACTGCGAGTCATTGTCGGCGTTGTTGATGAGGTCGCCGGCGTGGATCGACCCCGCCGCCTCCGGGGCTTTCGCTTCGGCGGCCTGGACGACCCGTCGCCAGGTCGAGCCCAGCCCGACCTGAGCGTCGCCGAAGTAGAGGAAGGTGAACTTGTCGTCGGCGGAGCCAGCCGTGCCGAAGGTGTGCCACGCACTCCAGGAGCCTGGGAGTCCGACCCGGTAGTCGTACTTCGTGGCTGGGCTCAGGCCCGCGGCGGTGGTCGAGAACCGCTGACGGGGATTGCCGTTGACCGATCCGCGAGCGCTCGCCGAGATCGTCCGGACGCTCCCGCCAGCCGACGGACGGATCTGGAGCCGTTCAGCAGCCCTCCTCCCACCCAGCCAGGAGAAGGACTGTGACCGCTGCGGGGTGGTCGTCGGCGTCAGCACGACACGTGCCGCTGGCTGGCCTACAGCGGGCTTGACGGTGAACCGAGCCCGGGGCTTGCGCGAACGGTTCCGGGCGGCATCGCGGGCAATGATCTGGAGCCGATAGGAGCCTGCGGGGAGGCGAAGGCGCCGTGACCACTTGGACGTGGAGCTGCCCGGGGCGCGCAGTTTCATCTTCAGGCGGACAGGTCGTCGGACCCACGCGCCGTCGGCTCGTAGCCACCGCTTCGAGGCGCGGTCGCGAACTCTTGCGTAGACGGCCGTCACGCCCAAGTTGTCCTTGGCGACGCCGCGCAGAACGACGGTGGGGCCCCTGAACGTGCGGTTCCGCTGGGGAGCCTTCACTCTGATCTTTGGGGCAACCCTGTCCC
>CBDTZB010000601.1:0-2061 GCA_965364795.1 uncultured Nocardioides sp. | reverse complement strand
GAGATCCAGTTCGACTACGGTCGGGCCGGCGATCAGGTGTTCGCGGGCGATTGGGACAACGACGGCGTCGATACCCTCATGGTTCGCCGCGGTACGACGTTCTATGTCAACAATGAGCTCATCGGTGGTCACGCGGAGATGTCGTTCGTCTACGGCCGCGCCGGTGACGACGTCTACGTGGGCGACTTCGACGGCGACGGATACGACACGATCGCGGTCCGCCGCGGCAATGTCTTCTACGTCAACAACGAGCTCGAGGGCGGCCATGCCGACCACGAGATCGCATACGGTCGCGCTGGCGACAAGGTCCTCATCGGTGACTGGGATGGCGATGGTATCGACACCCCTGCCGTCAACAGGATCGTCTGAGACTGACGTTTCGGGCTTAGTCCAGTAAGAGGTTCCCCCGGGGATAACCCCGGGGGAACCTCTTGTCATCTGTCAGGAACCCGGATAGATCCGGTAACCGGGCTTCGCCTCGCCCGTGAAGGAGTCGTAGAACGCCTGCGCATCGTCCGTCAGCAGGTCGAGTCGCTTCGCGCCGCTCCTGGCATAGACCTTCTCGACGAGCGTCCGGGCCAGGCCGATTCGACGGTAGGCGGCGTGGACAATGAGCTGGGCGAGGTAGCCCTGGGCGATCCCATCCGACAGCACCTGCGCGAAGCCCGCGACGGTGCCGGTCAGGGTGTTGCGCACGACGAGTGTCGTCACCCCGGGAGCTGCGCAGCCCTGTGCCGCGACGTCCGGATCGGCGTATGTCCGCCAGCCCTCGGCGCGGCAGAGGGCTGCGATGCCGGGGGAGTCTGCATTGCCGAAGTCCTCAACAGTCAGTGACTGGGTGAGGGCCCACTCCCGCTGGTCGAGCGGATGGGCGGCGGTGTCGGTGTCATCCGGTTGTGCTGGTGTGCGGTGGAGAGTAACCGTCGAGGTCTTCGATCGCGACAGGGCCCGTTCCGCGAGAAGAGCCAGTCCGGTCTCCTCGAGATCGTGGCTGGCGTCCGCATGGACAACGAGTAGGTCCGCGTTCATGTCACGAGAGGAGATGAGACCGACGCCGGCGGCGGCGACGTCAACTTTGATGATGAGTCGCGTTCCCTGGAAGCTGCCCGCAACGCGGCCGCGCGTCAGTGAATGGACGAAGGCCACCTCGGCGGGATCCGGAACCTCAAGTGTGATCGACATGGAGAAAGCGGCTTATAGGACATAACGTGTTGCTGGTGGGGTTGGAGGTTCGGGGTCAGTAGTCCTGTTGGAAGGGGCTGCTGTGGTGGAGGTCGGTCCAGTTGACGGCAGTGCCCCACCGGTTGATCTCGTGTTGGGCATGGGCTCGGTGATCTGCGGCGGTGAACAGCGCAGCGATCTGTTGATCGGTTGGCGTGGCGGTAAGGATCTGCGCTGGCGTCAAGGGATATTCGGTGCGTGCGTACAGCCACCAGCACACGGACTTGATCTGGTGGGTCAGTCCCATTCCGCGGTGGTGGCGCAGCAGGTCACGGATACGACTGTTGAGCCCTTCGATCCGATTCGTCGTCGCGGGCACATCCAGGCCCGCGAGGTCCTCGCGCAGGTAGGTGAACAGGGTGCCACGCCGGGCGAGAGTGTTCAGCGAGTTCTTCGCTCGCACGAGCCGGTCATGGGTGTTGACATAGCTGCCGTCGGGCAGGCGCGTCTTCTGCGCGAGGAAGCCCTTCCATCGGGCGTTCCACGCCGTGAGCTCGACCAGCCAGGCCAGGGATTCCTCGCGGGTGCGGATCGCCAACAGGCCCCTGGCGAGTTCATAGAGCTCCACTCCGGCCTGGGTACGCGGCCGGCTGGTGGTGTAGCGCTTGACCACGCTGAACGCGTGGAACGTGCAGCGCTGAACGTGGGTGGTGGGCCACTGCTGGGCAAGGGCCGAGACAATGCCGCTGCCCCCGTCGCACACGACCACATCAGGGGCGGCAATCCGGGAGAACAGTGCCGCCCACGCGTCCGTGCGCTCGGTGCGGGCCACGTACCAGCCCACTACGTGCGTGGGCGTGCACGCGATCAGGATCGCGGCCCGCCGGTGCAGATAGATCG
>CBDTZB010000600.1:0-2070 GCA_965364795.1 uncultured Nocardioides sp. | reverse complement strand
ATCGCGTCCCCGCGCTCGCTCCTAGTGCCAAAGGCGCACCCGAAGACCGCAATCATCGGTCCCTGCATCATCGCGAACCGGTAGTCCTCCCAGCAGTCCTCGAAGGAGTAGTCCGCCGCGGCCACGGGCCCGTAGATCGTCAGCGCCTGGTGGTACGCCGCCACCAAGTCCCGCTCGTGCTCGCGGCGTACGTCGGTCTCCAGGCCGGTGCCGAGCAGGAAGGCCAGGTCCCGTGCGGGCAGTCCGAGCGAGAGGGTCTGCCAGTCGACGGCCACCACGGGGTCAAGGTCGTGGTTGCCCTCAGGGGCGAAGAGCAGATTGTCGAGGCGGTAGTCGCCGTGGATGGGACCGAAGCGCTCGGAGCGACCCAGGGCCCAGGCCGCGGCTACGTCCACGCAGGCGCGCAGGGTCTGCTCGTCATCCTGGGAGATCGCATCGCCGAGGTTCGCCAGGAACAAATCGGTAGCGGGGCCGTAGAACTCCGCGAGCAGGTCGGCGTCGGCCTGGTCCTGGATCTTCAGGCCTTCAATGTTCGTCAGGGTCGAATCGCACCAGCGGGGGCCGTGCAGTCCAGCCAGGTTGATCACCGCGGCCCGGGCTTGAGCCGGAGTGCAGCCCGCGATCTGGTCGCCCTGCTCCGCGGGGGCGAGATCCTCAAGCAGGAGGGTGAAGTCACCCGAGTCGAGCGCGACGCCGTAGAAGCACTCGGGAACGCGAACGTCCAGGGTGGGCGCGACCACGGTGTAGAAACGCACCTCGCACTGATAGATGCCGGCCACCATCTCGCGCCCGGCCTGGTCGAGGGTCGGCAGTTTGGCCAGCACGGTGCTCGTGCCGTCGGCCTCGTCCAGACGCAGGCGGTAGCAGGTGCCCATCTGGCCGGTGCCGACCGGTTCGGCGCTGATGAGGGTCACCTCACGCCCGAGGGCAGCGCTGAGCCAGGTCGAGTCCAGGTCCCCGATGTCGGATCGGACGGTCGGCTCGGGCAGTTGGGCGGCGGTCATCGGTGGCTCCATCCGGGATTGGCGGGCAGGTGGTCGAAGCGTTCGGCTGGTCGTACCTCGCGCCAGGCCTCAAGGACCGGGATGAGCTCGGTGGGCGTGGCTCCGTGGAGTACGACGCTGTCCGCGCCGGCGTCGAACTGAGCCAGGATGCGCTGGGCGCAGGTGGTGGCGTCGCCGGTGGCGGAGGCGCCGGTCCAGGAGGCGGGGAAGACCTCATCGCGCAGATAGGTCAGGTCCTCGATGCTGCCGACCGCGTCGAAAGCGCCGGCGTGGCCGGTCACGACCGGGTCCTCGCGGAAGGCCTGCAGCACGGCCGGGTCCCAACCGTTGGCGGCGACCAAGACGTCGCCGTACCCCTGCAGGTAGGTCGCGAGTCGACCGACCAGTTTGCGCAACCGGACCTCTTCGGGCACCGAATCCTCGACGGTCGCCAGCACCGACCAAATCCGCACCGACGCCGGATCGCGACCGGCCTGCTCGGCGGCGGTCCGGATCCGGGTGACCATGCGGGCCAGGGTCTCGTCGGTGAGGAAGGTGTGGAGTACGACGCCGTCCGCGATCCGACCGGCCAGATCGAGGCTGTTGTTGCCGATGGCCATCATCATGATCGGGATGTTTTCGTCGAAGGAGCTGTCCTGGGAGAGGAAGGGGTACTTCCCGGCCGGTCCGTCGTGGTCAAAGGCGCCGCCGTGCCACAGGCGGCGGTAGATCCCGGCGGCGTCCTCCATCTGGGCGCCGGTGACCGGGGGGAGCCCCATCAGGTCGAAGAGAATCCGGATGCCGCGACCGAGGCCGAGGGCGTAGCGGCCACCCGACAACCGGTGGAGGGTGGTGGCCATCGTTGCCGTGACCAACGGGTGCCGGGTGTTGTGGTTGGTGGCGGCGGTGCCGATGCCGATGGAGGTGGTGACGGCTGCGACGGCTCCAGCCATCACGCCGGCGTCCTTGAGGTTGAAGCGCTCGCTGAGGAAGACCGAACCGAGGCCGATCTCCTCAGCCAGACGTGCCTCGTCGATGAGGTCGGCGGGGGAGTTGCTGTGCCCGCGAGGCCGTAACAAGCGAGTTC
>CBDTZB010000599.1:0-2078 GCA_965364795.1 uncultured Nocardioides sp. | reverse complement strand
CGAGTCGGCGCGGGCGACGTACCTCGCGGCGGCGCGACTCAAGGATGCGGGCCTGCCCTACGGACGCCAGGCTTCTATCGCGAAGTTGGTCGCGACCGACAACGCGATGAGGGTCGCCACCGATGCCGTGCAGGTCCTTGGTGGGGCTGGCTACACCAAGGACTTCCCCGTCGAGCGCTACATGCGTGAGGTAAAGGTCATGCAGATCTTCGAAGGCACCAACCAGATTCAGCGGATGGTCATCGGGCGCGCACTGGACAAGGACAACAGCGGTCGGATCCAGGTGCGACCCGCTGAGTCATAGCCGTCATGGGTGATTCGGGCTAACGTGGGTCGCCTGTCTTGGCAAGGAGCCTCGGATGATTCGTCCCACTCGCGCAGCCTCCACCCTCGTTCTCGCGCTCGGTTTGTCCGGGCTTGTGGGGTGCGGAGGTGACTCTGACCCCGAGGCCGCCGACCCGGAAGCCTCCTCCTCGGGAGTCGTCGAATCCGGGGCTCCGCCCGCGGACGAACCGTCGGATAGCCCGCCGGCGGAGGTGCCCGCTGAAGGCTCGGGAACGCTCACCATCAACGGCGTCACCGTGGACACCGAGGGCGATTGCCTGTTGGGCCCCGCGGCCCCGGACAGCGAGGCGCCCGACGATCTGCTCACCTGGGGCGAGCAGTTCCGGATCACCGGGCTGGCGGGAAAGAAGGTCGGACCGGACGACTCGGCCGAGGACGTTCTCACCATCACCATGGTGGGTGCCAACAACGAGCGCGGTGTCCGGCTCATCTCCGGGGTCGGAGACTCGTTCACGACCGGCGGGTCCTTCCCCAGCGCCAACGTGATCGACCGCGTTCCCGACGGCAGCGGGCAGATGGTGCTTCTCGACCTCGCCATTGCCGACCCCGACGGCAACGACATCGGGGAAGCCGAAATCTGGTGCTCGGTGTACGCCCCGGCCTAGGGATCTGCCGGGTCCCGGGTCAGTCTTCGTCCTTCCTCAACCACAGGGCCGCCCTAGGCGTTGAGCGCGGGACCCAACCAGCGGCGGACGAACGCGCGGACCTCGTCCGTGGACCGCGGGGTCGCGGGTGGGTGCTGGAGGAAGGAGCCCATCAGCCGCATCATCACCTCGGCGAGCGCCTCGAAGTCGGCGTCGCTGACGATGCCAGCGGACTGCCAGTCGACGTCGATGCCCTGCAGCACCCGGGCCCCGAGGTCGAAGCCGAGGGCCGAGGTGACCCCGCGTCCGAAGAGGTCTTGGTCGTCGGCTTCGAGGAGCAGGCCGATTCGGGGTTCGCGGGGAATCTCCTCCAGCGCGAAGACGGTCGCCTCAACCACTGCCTCGATCGGGGTGGCGGCCTGCGCCAGGTGAGCCTCCATCCGGGCGACGTAGTCCGCAGCGCCGGTCTCGGCCACCGCGGACAGGAGGTCAGCGAGGCTCGGGAAGTAGCGATAAACGGTCTGTCGGGTGACGCCGACCTCCTCAGCCACGTCGGACAGCGTCGTCTTGGGCACCCCCATCCGCTCGATGCATCGAGTGGTCGCCGCGATGATCCGTTCGCGCGCCAGCGCCTCGGTGGGCGGCGGGTCGCCTTGCCAGCCGTGGTGTCCCATCGCTCAGGCCGGGACGGGCGCGGACTCGTCGGTCACCTGGGCGGCAACGCGCGTGCGCTTGAAGAGGACGGCCAGAGTGGCGAAGGCGCCGAGGAAGCACAGGACGACGTACCAGCCGCTGCCGACCGGGGTGCCCGCCTCGGTGACCCCGTCGGTGGCGTCGAGGTAGGCGGGCAGCGCGGCCAACCAGAACACCGCGTGGGCGGCCAGGAAGGCCACGGAGAAGGTCGCCACGAAGCCGTTCAGTCGGATCGGGTTGGCCGTTGCGGGAGCACTCCACTCGCGAGCGAGAATCCAGAGGCCGGCGAGCCAAACGAGCCCCAACTCGATGCCGAGGACCCAGGCCTGCGCGGTGACGTTGGGGGTGTCCCCGCCGAAGATGCTTGACGGGATTCCGGCGATCAGCATCCCGAGCGGAGTCAGTACGCCGGCCACCACCGTCCGCGCGGTCAGCGAAAGCCCGGTGGGGACTGGC
>CBDTZB010000598.1:0-2081 GCA_965364795.1 uncultured Nocardioides sp. | reverse complement strand
GCCCTGATCGTCGGCCTCGTGGGTGGAGTGGGTGGCGCTGTCGCCTACGAACGGTTCAGCGAGTCCTCCGCCACCCCGGGCACGGTGGCCGGCGGCCTCAACGACGTGGACACGGTGTCGCTGCCCCCACTGACCGGGGACGACGGGAGCATCGCCAAGGTCGCCCAGGAACTGTTGCCGAGCACGGTGCAGATCTCCGCCCAGTTCGAGGGTCAGGACGGCGGCGCCACGGGCTCCGGGTTCGTCATCGACAAGCAGGGTCACATCGTCACCAACAACCACGTCGTCGCCGACGCCGCAGCCAGCAACGGCCCCATCCAGATCGTCGATCAGGAGGGCAACCGCTACGACGCCACGGTCGTAGGCCGTAGCCCCGTATACGACCTGGCGGTGCTCTACAGCGAAGCAGCCAAAGACCTCCGTCCCGCGGCCCTCGGCTCGTCGAAGCGGTTACGTGTCGGTCAGACCGTGGTCGCCTTCGGATCGCCCCTGGGACTGACCTCCACGGTCACCTCGGGCATCGTGAGTTCGCTGAACCGCCCGGTGAGCACCGGAGACTCAGCCGACGACTCCTCCTACATCAACGCAGTCCAGACCGACGCAGCCATCAACCCCGGCAACTCCGGCGGGCCTCTGGTGAATCTGCGAGGGCAGGTCGTCGGCGTCAACTCGGCCATCGCCACCAGCGGGGGAGGGACCTTCGACCAGCGGGCCGGCAACATCGGCGTCGGGTTCGCCATCCCCATCGAGCAGGTCCGGGTGACCGCGGACGAGATCCTGCGCACCGGCAAGGCGAGCTATCCCGTGATCGGAGCCGAGGTGCAGACCGGCGGGCAGGGCAACGACGGTGCACTTATCCGAAAGGTCGTTGAGGACACTCCATCGGCCAGGGCGGGCCTCCAGGCCGACGACGTGATCACGGCCGTCGACGGGACCCGCGTCACCGATGGCATCTCACTGATCGTGGCCATCCGCACCTATCAGCCGGGCAACACCCTGGAATTCAGCTATCTGCGGGGCGGCGAGCAGCGCACCACGTCGATCACCCTGGGTTCACAGATCGGCTGACTGCGCCACCTACTCGGATCCAACCTCGGATTCGCTCTCGACGAACGGGTGCTCAGCGACGAAGGTCTGAGCCTGCTGATACATCCGAGCGATGTATTCCTCGAGTTTGGTCGCCTCAACGCGCCACTGACCGCGGCCACCGATCTTGATCGCTTCCAGGTCTCCACGGCGAACTAGGGCGTAGACCTGGGCGCTGGAGGTGTTCAGGACTTCAGCCACATCGGCGAGCGTCAGGAAACGGGGGGTTCCGGCCATGGGGTCATCGTCGCACCTGATCGAACGCCGCGGGCGAAGGCCCGCCCCGATCTGTGGATAAGGGGTGGTTGAACGCCGGGGCAGCAGGCACAATGACGCCCGTGTCGACGAATCTCGGGATTCCTGGCGCTCTCGCGCCTCCATCAGCCGTCCGGGCCTCCACCCCCGGCTGGCGAGACCCGCGTCTTTGGATCGGGGTGGCCATCGTGGCGGTCTCGGTGATCATCGGTGCCCGCGTTCTGGCGACCGCCGATGACACCGTCGCCGTGTGGGTGGCGTCCGAAGACGTAGCCGCGGGCGGCGCCGTTTCCGTCGAGACCCTGGAGGTACGCCGGGTGCGCTTCGACCAGGACGCCTCGCTGGACCTCTACCTCCTCGCCACTGAGGACTTGTCACCCGATGCTCAACTGACCCGGGCCGTGGGGGCAGGCGAGATGCTGCCTCGCGCAGCGTTAGGCACCGCCTCCGACGCGGACACCGTGGAGGTTCCGGTCGCGGTCGAAGAGGAGCAGGTTCCCGACTCGGTGACCGTCGGGTCGATCGTGGACATCTACCTCGTGGCGACCATCGGCTCCGCCGCCGACCCCAAGAGCGCCGCTGGACCGGTACTTTCCGGCGTCAGCGTCGTCGACGCGGTCGGCGTCGAGGACAGCTTCGGCACGTCGGGTAAACGGCAGATCGTCGTAGCCGTGGATCGGGCGGACGTGGACGGCTTCTTCGCCGACCTCAGCGAGTCTGAATCGGCCATGATCACGGTC
>CBDTZB010000597.1:0-2084 GCA_965364795.1 uncultured Nocardioides sp. | reverse complement strand
GCTGGTCGGACGATGGGTCAGTTGACCGACGCCGGGTTCGGACGTGGTGACGCCCTCGATGCCCCGGACGGCACCGAGGTACGCCGCGTCGAGATCTGGACGAACGAACCCAACAACCCCGACGTCAAGCTCGTCGCAACCTACCTGGGGATCGACCCGACGATTGTCCGGCGCGACACCGTGGCCGTCGGCGTCAACGTGGTGGTCGGCAACCGCTTCGAGAGCCTGCGCAAGGGTCGCAAGGGTTTCAAGGCCAAGAAGGACACCTCCATCTGCAGCCCGCCGATCGCCCCGACACTCGAGGATCCTGCGCTCTGAGCCCGGGTGCTCGGCGGAGTCAGTCGTCGGGAAGCCACTGAGCCAAACGCCCGCGGGCGCTGACCTGGCGTAGCCGCTGCTCGGCCTTGTCGCGCACCTTGCGAGGCGTCACCACGAGGATCTCGTCCCCGTGTCGCAGGACGGTACGTCGCTCAGGGACCAGCGTCTCGCCGTCCCGGATCACCAGCGAGACCGATACCCCCGGGGGCAGGCGCAGTTCCCCCACCTCGACCCCGTGCAACCGCGACACGGGGCTGATGGTGATCTGCAGGAGATCGGCGGCCACCCGCTCCAAGGGGGCCGCCTCCAGCTCCAGGTCCCGAGGTTCGGAGCGTCTCGCCACGCGAAGGAAGCGCGCCGCGGTGGGCAGGGTCGGGCCGGTGATCAGGGTGTAGACGATGACGAGCACGAACACGATGTCGAAGAGCCGATCGGCCCCCACGACACCCTGACTGAGGGGGATGGTGGCGAGGACGATCGGGACAGCGCCTCGCAGGCCGGCCCACGAGATGAACGACAACTCGCGCCAGGGCAGCGGTTGGGCGATCGCGGCTATCAGCACGGAGATCGGGCGCGCGACGAAGGTGAGAATCAACCCTGCGGCGATCGCCACCCCGACCGTCTCGATCGTGATGCGTCCAGGCGAGAAAAGCAGCCCCAACATCACGAACAGACCGATCTGAGCCAGCCAGGCGATGCCCTCGGCGAAGGAACGGGTGGCCGCGCGGTGCGGCAACTCGGAGTTGCCGAGGACCAGGGCGGCGACGTACACCGCCGCGAAGCCGCTGCCGTGCAGCCCGGCGGATGTGCCGTAGGCCAATAGGGTCAAGGTGAGCACCGAGATGGGGTAGAGGCCGGAGGCGGGCAGGGCAGCTCGGCGCATGATCCAGGCCCCGCCGAAGCCGACGGCCAGGCCCATGGTTACGCCCACGGCGAGTTCGAAGACGACGATCCCGAAGGTGCCCAACGCACCGTTCTCGGCCACCGCTCCGGTCGAGATGAGGGTCACCAGGACGACCGTTGGGGCGTCGTTGAAGCCGGACTCGGACTCCAGCGAACCGCTCAAGCGGCCTGGCAACGGGACTTTGCGGAGCACGGAGAAGACCGCTGCGGAGTCCGTCGGCGAGGTCACCGCGCCGAGCAGCACCGCCAGCTCCCAGGGCAGGTCGAGGATGAAGTGGGCGCCCACGGCCACCACGGTGATCGACACCCCCACCCCGATCGTGGCCAGGGATAGGCCCAGGCGCATCGATGGTTTCGCCTCACGCCAGTTAGTGGTCAGGCCACCTTCGGCCAGGATCAGCGCCAGGGCGGCGAAGCCGAGGGCGTGGGCCAACGGAGCGTCCTCGAACCCGATGCCGATCCCGGACTCGCCGAGGGCGACACCGATCGCGAGATAGATCAGGAGCGTCGGGAAGCCTGACCGCGAAGAGACCCGGACCGCGAGGATAGCCAGCAATGTGACCGCAGGTCCCCACAGCAAGAACCTGTCGAGTTCTTCGAGGTCGAAACTCATCTCGACCTACGGGCGGGGTGTCGGCGGGCGTCGATCCATTGGGCAGGAGTCTAGTGGGTCGCGGCTTCGGGCATCGCGACCCTTCTTTCGGCAACCACTTGGGACGACTCGCGGGCAAAAACTGGAACATGTTCTAGATTAGATCCATGTCTGATGCCAAGCAGGGGACAGCCATCCCCGAGGTCCTGCCCGAGTCGGCCCTGTCGGGAGCCGACGTCGAGTCCTTCGATGTGGTCGTTGTCGGCTTCGG
>CBDTZB010000596.1:0-2098 GCA_965364795.1 uncultured Nocardioides sp. | reverse complement strand
CAGGGATGACCTGCACCGGAGCGGCCGGTTGCACGACGGGCGGACGAGTGGGGGCTGGCGCCTCCGACTCGGCGACCACAGGGGGTTCGGTCCGCTGGGTGCTCATCGGGGCAGGCGTCTGCTCGGCGGGACGGTCCTGGGCGGGCAGCGGGACGGTGGCCGTGGGTGACAGTGTCGGGACGGGCTTGGCTGCACTGGGCGTCCCCGAGATCGCACTGCGCCGCTCGAGTCGATCCAGGCGGGCCAACACGCCCTGCGTGGTGTGGTCGGCTCCTGGCAACAGAACCCGGGCGCAGATCAGCTCAAGCAGCAGTCGAGGTGCCGTGGCTCCCCGCATCTCGGTCAGTCCGGTGGCCACGAGATCGGCGGCGCGACTCAACTCGGCCGTCCCGAACCTGGCCGCCTGGGCCACCAACCGCTCACCCTGATCCTGGGAGACCTCCAGCAGACCGGTCGCCGGGGCATCGGGCACCGCGGAGACGATCACCAGGTCACGCAGTCGCCGGAGCAGATCCTCGGTGAACCGACGCGGGTCCTGGCCGGTCTCGATGACCTTGTCGACCACCCCGAAGACCCCCGAACCGTCTCCCGCGGCGAACGCATCCACCACTTCGTCGAGCAGGTTGTCGGGGGTGTAGCCGAGCAGACCGCTGGCCAACTCGTAGGTCACACCCTCCTCGCCGGCACCACCCAGCAACTGGTCGAGCACCGAGAGGGTGTCACGCGCCGAACCGGCTCCGGCTCGCACCACGAGTGGGAGGGCGGCGGGTTCGATCCGGACCTGCTCGCTGTCGCAAATCTCCGAGAGGTAGCCCGACAGCGTGCGCGGCGGAATCAGCCGGAACGGGTAGTGGTGCGTGCGGGAGCGGATGGTCGGGATGACCTTTTCCGGCTCCGTGGTGGCGAAGATGAACCGCAGGTGCGGGGGCGGCTCCTCGACCAGCTTCAGCAGGGCGTTGAAGCCTTGCGTGGAGACCATGTGGGCCTCGTCGATGATGTAGACCTTGTAACGGTCCCGCACGGGGGCAAAGAACGCCTTCTCCCGCAGGTCCCGAGCGTCATCGACGCCACCGTGGGAGGCGGCGTCAATCTCGATCACATCGATCGAGCCGCCACCACCCCGCGCCAACTCCTTGCAGCTCTGGCACTCACCGCAGGGATCGGGGACCGGAGCGAGATCGCAGTTCAAGGCGCGGGCCAGGATCCGCGCCGACGTGGTCTTGCCACAGCCGCGGGGTCCTGAGAAGAGGTAGGCGTGGTTGACGCGGTTGTTGGCCAGCGCATGGCGCAATGGCGTGGTCACGTGGTCCTGCCCGATGACCTCAGCGAAGGTCTCGGGGCGATAGCGGCGGTACAACGCCATGCTTGCCACCGGGCTGGCTGGCTGGCTTTCCGGGGGTGACTCCACGGACGCCACACTAACCACCCTCACCGACACTGCCACTCGATCATCCACCGAAGCCGGCGGCGGGGCCCGCTGCCTTGACCTGTGGACATGAAAAGGCCCCCCATGCACCCGACAGAGCTCGCTTACCCTTGCTGCCTTCCGGCCCTGGGGGAGTTGGGCAAGATGCCGCCACATGGGGGGTTGACACCAACCTTAGGCGATGACCAGCCATGACGCATCACGGCCCGGCATCTGGGGCGTTCGAGGCCCTCCTGCAAGCCTGACGCGTGGCCTCTTCACTGACTTCACCGACGCCTCGGCGAGCCGCTGTCGGTGAGGGCAATTTCAAACTCATGGCTGCGCCTAGTAAGGTCCGCGACGGAGGATTCGCCTAGTGGCCTATGGCGCTCGCTTGGAAAGCGGGTTGGGTGTGAAAACCCTCAGGGGTTCGAATCCCCTATCCTCCGCCATACTTTTTCCGGCCCCACTGCGCGGGCCTACCACCTGCGCACTCGGCTGACCGGCCGGAGCCCGCAGCAGAACGCCTGCAGCCACACCTCGAACCGTGCGGATCGAGACGGTCACCCAGGCCACGACCAGGGCGGCGTACATCCCCGTCGCGGCGACCTCGAGCGCGTGGGCGCCGGTCGCTGTCGCGAGTCCTGAGGTTGCCGTGACGACGGTGCCCACCGGGAAGGTGAAGGACCACCA
>CBDTZB010000595.1:0-2101 GCA_965364795.1 uncultured Nocardioides sp. | reverse complement strand
TGCGCGGTCGCGAAGACCTCACGCAGATTGTCAACGGTCACCAGGGTGTAGAGCTGCGTCGTGGTCACCGACGCGTGCCCCAACAACTCCTGAACCACTCGTACGTCGGCGCCACCGTCGAGGAGATGAGTGGCGAAAGAGTGTCGCAACGTGTGCGGTGAAACGTCCCGAGTCACCCCTGCACGGTCAGCGGTCTTGGCGAGCACCGCCCAAGCGGACTGCCTCGAGAGGCGTCCACCCCTGGCGTTCAAGAAGAGCGCACCCCCGGTGCCGGGTCCACGCGGTGGCCCGGCAGCAGCCAGGACCGGTCGTGACCGAACCAGGTACTCCGAGACTGCTTCACACGCGAAGGAACCCACCGGCACCAGCCGCTGCTTGCCGCCCTTGCCCTGCAGCAACGCCGTCGCCGGGTCCTCGCTCGTGCCCTCACCGAGGTGGAGGTCGTCGACGTCGAGACCCACGGCCTCCGAGATCCGGGCCCCGGTGCCGTAGAGCACCTCCAACAGAGCTCGGTCTCGCATCGCCAACGGGGTGCCAGCCGCGCCAGCGGCCTCCAAGATGGCTTCCACATCCGCCAACGGCAACGCCTTGGGCAGTCGCTTGGCCGGGGTCGGCGGACGCACGGCCGCGGCGGGGTCGGTCTGGGTGAGCCCGTCGGCGACCGCGAAGCGGTGGAAACCCCGCACCGCGATCACGGTCCGGGCCGCCGAGGAGGCGGCCAGTGGCACCTGGTCCGGGCCTCCCTCGCGCAGACGCATCAGGAAAGCCGAGACGTGCTCCTCGCGGATCTCGGAGAGGTCGTGCAGGTCCTGCTCGGCCAGGAACGCCAGGTAGCGCCGCAGATCGCGCCGGTAGGAGACCACGGTGTTCTGGGCCAAACCCTTCTCGACCGTCACGTGGTCGAGGTAGGTGCGCACCGCCCGGTCGATCGGCTCTGGTGGAGTGTTCAGTTGAGGACCTCGGCAAGTTCTTTAGCCTCGATGCCCACGGCTTCGCCGACCGGAGTGTTGGTCAGCATGCCAGCGTGCGTGTTGAGGCCCCGCGCGAGCCCCGAGTCGTCCCGGCAGGCCTGATTCCAACCCTTGTCGGCCAACGCGACCGTGTAGGGCAGCGTGGCGTTGGTCAGGGCGTAGGTCGAGGTGCGCGGGACGGCCCCGGGCATGTTGGCGACGCAGTAGAAGACCGAGCTGTGCACCATGTACGTCGGGTCGGCGTGGGTGGTTGGTCGGGTGTCCTCGAAACAACCGCCCTGGTCCACGGCGATGTCGACGAGCACCGAGCCGGGCTTCATCCTGGAGACCAACTCGTTGCTGATCAGCTTGGGCGCCGCGGCACCCGGGATAAGGACCGCGCCAATGACCAGGTCGGCCTCGGTGACCTGTTGCTCAAGGGCCAACCGCGAGGAGGCCAGACCGTGAACTCGGTTGTCGTAGCGCCAGAAAGACATTCGCAGTTTGTCGAGGTCGGTGTCTAGCAGTGTCACGTCGGCGCCCATGCCCAGAGCGATGTTGGCGGCGTTCTGACCAGCCACCCCGGCCCCGATGATGACAACCTTGGCGTTGGCGACTCCCCCGACACCGCCGAGGAGAACTCCGCGTCCGCCCTCCGCCTTCATCAGCGAGTGCGCTCCCACCTGAGGCGCCAGACATCCGGCCACCTCCGACATCGGATAGAGCAGGGGTAACCCACCGGCGTCGGGTTGCACCGTCTCGTAGGCGACGCCGGTGACTTCACGGCTCAGCAGTTCCTCGGTCAGAGGCTTGTTGGCCGCCAGGTGCAGGTAGGTGAAGAGCGTCAGCCCCGGCCGCATGCGGTGGTACTCCTCGGGGACCGGTTCCTTGACCTTTAGCACCATCTCCGCCTCGGCCCACACATCGTCGGCCTCCGCGATGAGGCGGGCTCCGGCGGCGGCGTACTCCTCATCGGGAATGGCCGAACCGACCCCGGCGCCCTCTTGCAGGACGACGTCGTGCCCGTGGGCGACGAGTTCGTGAACCCCGATCGGGGTGATCGCGACGCGGTACTCGTGGTTCTTGACCTCAGTGGGGATACCGATCTTCACGTGCTTTCACCTGCTCCTGGATCGCCGGATGCGTCTGCG
>CBDTZB010000594.1:0-2106 GCA_965364795.1 uncultured Nocardioides sp. | reverse complement strand
GTGGAGTCCAAGCCCTACAAGCGGTCGCCCTACGCCCCCTTCCGCACCACCACGATGCAGCAGGAAGCCAGCCGAAAGCTCGGGATGAGCGCTTCGGTGGCTATGTCAGTGGCTCAACGCTTGTACGAAAACGGCTTCATCACCTACATGCGAACTGACTCGACCACCCTGTCCGGAGGCGCGGTGAACGCGGCCCGGGACCAGGTGCGCGAGTTGTACGGCGCGGAGTACCTCCCCGACTCGCCCCGCACCTACGCCTCGAAGGTCAAGAACGCCCAAGAGGCGCACGAGGCGATCCGCCCAGCGGGCGAGTCCTTCCGCACCCCGGCACAGACCGGTCTGACCGGTGAGCAGTTCCGGCTCTACGAGCTGATCTGGATGCGGACCGTGGCCTCCCAGATGAAGGACGCCGTCGGGCAGAGCGTCTCGATACGCATCGGTGGTGCCGCCAGCACCGGCGAGGACGTGGTGTTCTCCGCTTCCGGCCGAGTCATCACCTTCCACGGTTTCCTCAAGGCCTACGTCGAGGACACCGACGACGGTGGCGCCAAGGACGACGCTCAGACCCGCTTGCCAGCGCTGACCGAGGGCGACTCGGTCGCCGCGGCCGCCCTGGAGGCTTCGGGCCACGAGACCAAGCCGCCCTCGCGCTACACCGAGGCCACGCTCATCAAGGAACTCGAAGACCGCGAGATCGGTCGACCCTCGACGTACGCCTCAATCATCAGCACGATCATCAACCGCGGCTACGTCTACAAGAAGGGCACCGCACTGGTGCCGGCCTGGTTGGCCTTCTCGGTGACGCGACTGTTGGAAGAGCATTTCCCCCGACACGTGTCCTATGAGTTCACCGCCGGTATGGAGCGGATCCTCGACGACATCGCGGGTGGTCGCAAGGATCGCGCCCAGGAGCTCGGTGAGTTCTACTACGGCGCGGACAACCTGCCCGGCCTACATGAGCTTGTGACCGGTCTGGGCGACATCGATGCTAAGGACAACGCGACCTTCCCGATCGGCGACCCCGAGCTGGGGATCAACCTGCGGGTCGGTCGCTATGGCCCCTATCTGGAGGGACCCGACGACGAGGGCAACCCGGCGGGGGTTCGAGCCAACGTGCCCGACGACCTCCCGCCTGACGAGCTCACGATGGAGAAGGTCAAGGAACTTTTCGCGAACCCGGCCGGTGAAGAGATCCAACTCGGCAACCACCCCGAAACGGGGTTGCCGATTGTGGCGAAGAGCGGTCGCTTCGGTCCCTACGTGACCGAGCTGCTGCCGGAGGATGCTCCGAAGAAGGACAAGCCGCGCACCGGTTCGCTGTTCAAGTCCATGTCGCTCGACACGATCACGCTGGCCGACGCGGTCAAGTTACTGTCGCTGCCGCGCGTGGTGGGCGAGGTGCCGGTGGAGGGCAGCGAAACCGGCGAGTTGGTTGAGATCACCGCCCAGAACGGTCGCTACGGCCCGTACCTCAAGAAGGGCACGGACTCGCGTTCGCTGACCACCGAGGACGAGCTGTTCTCGATCACGTTCGAGCAGGCGCTGGCGATCTACGCCCAGCCCAAGCAGCGTGGTCGTGCCGCGGCGGCCCCTCCGTTGAAGGAGCTCGGGCCCGACCCGGTTTCGGGTCAACCGGTGGTGGTGAAGTCCGGTCGCTTCGGGGAGTACGTCACCGACGGCGAATACAACGCCACCCTGCGCAAGGACGACAGCGTCGAGGCGATCACGATCGAGCGGGCCGCTGAGTTGTTGGCGGACCGGCGAGCGCGTGGCCCGGCGAAGAAGGCGGCCAAGAAGGGCGCCAAGAAGGCTCCGGCCAAGAAAGCTGCGGCCAAGAAAACCACCAAGAAGGCTCCGGCCAAGAAGACCGCAGCCAAGAAGACGGCTGCGAAGAAGACCGCGAAGAAGGCAGCCGCGAAGAAGTCCTGAGGTGGTGGGCCTCTGTTTGTTGAACGGGAAGTAAAGGTTCGAGCGATTTCCCCCGGCCTCGGGGGTGAACCGTAACGATCGGACGCGGCGGTAGTTGCTCCTTGCAAGAGCAGGCTTTGTCACGCCCGCTGACTTTCCGTCGGCCACTGCGCCGGACCCCCGAAATTTCGGAGCCCG
>CBDTZB010000593.1:0-2107 GCA_965364795.1 uncultured Nocardioides sp. | reverse complement strand
TTGTACAGCTCGGCCTCGGTGCTCCAGCACATGCCGTCGCGACGCTGCCGGTCGGTGGCGTCGTCGATGTGGGGAAGGCCAAGTGTCTTCTTGTTGAGCTTGGTCAGGTGCGGAGCCAGGATGATGGCGCCGGTATGGCCTGTCCAGGTCTCCGGGTTCAATGACGCGTCGTTCTCAGGCAGGTACGGATCCCCGGCGTTGCCGAAGATTCCCTCCACGAAGTCAAGGTTCGCCATCAGGGTGCCGGGTGCGAAGAAGCGCACCTCGAGGGTCTTCTCACGGGTGAAACCGGGGACGGCAGGGACGACGATGGGGCGCATCTGCAGCGAGGCCCAGCACCTCGGCGGCTCGGATTCACCGGAGCCGTAGGGCAGCACCATGGAGTCCGTGGGCGGCTGGAAGGCAGCTTCCATGATGCGGCCGAACACCTCGCGCGGGACGGCGATCTTGTCGTCCTGGATGGGCAGGCCACCCTCGGCGATGTGGAAGACGCCCTTGGTGGTGCGACGGTCGTTGGTGGGGTTGTGCAACACACCGTTGACGAGCCTGTAGCTGGTGAGGTGTTCGGAGGAAAAGCTGTCGCCGTCCATGGGGAGCGACAATGTGCGGGCCAGGCCCGGCTGATCCAGAACGAATGTCTGCTTGGGAAGCTTGGGGGCCGTGCCAGTGCCATCGAGGTAGTCGTCGAGGAAGCTCTGGATGCGGTGGTCAACAGCCGGGAGCTTGTGGGACAGCCGACGGTTCAGTTCGCGCTGGCGCGCGAGGATAGGCCGGACGAGTTCAGAGCCGGATGTGTTGCGTGCGTTTTCCGGCATGGGAAGGCCCAGCATCCCGAGACGCAGGTTGATCGCAGCGTTCTCCGCAAATTTAGCCATGCTCAACTATCTGTCAGAAGGCGCACCCCGGCAGCGTCGGGGTCACCGAAGAGAAGGCGGAGCCGTGTGATACGCACAAAATCGTCAGGATGCGGCGTGCGCTGTCCTGGCTACCAGCAGCAATAGCCGCCATCGACGAGCAGATCGACCCCGGTGATGTAGCTTGCGGCCTGCCCCAGCAGGAACAGGACCGGTCCGGCGATCTCATCCGGTTCGGCGAGTCGTCCCAGCGGCGTCGTATCGGCGAACTCTGCGATCAGATCGGCCACTTCGGGACGACGGTTCATCGGTGTGAGGGTGTAGCCGGGGCTGACAGATCACAAGCGCGGCGCCAACCGGGGTCAGGAGCCGTCGCCGGCCAGGACCACGTTCTGCCCTCTGAGCTCTGTCCGGAAACCGTCCTGCTGTATGGCGACGTCCTGCAGCACTAGGTTTGGTGGTAACCCGTCGATGGAGTGCTCGATAGTGACGAACTGACGCACCGCGCCGGCTACCGCACGTGACACGACGTCCGGCCCACCGAGGTCGATGGAGCGGGGCTCGACAACGAGCAGCCCGCCACGCACTTCGACGGTCCCGGTGGCCATGATCCGCAACGATCTGCCCAGCACGGTGACCGAGCCGTCCACCCTCGCCTGTCCGTCCGACGTCGCGCTCACCTGAGTGTTGCGTCCGAGCTCTTCTTCGATGACGTCGAAAGGCACAGTGGCCCGCACCTCCAGTTCGTCAACGACCACACCGTCGGGGCCGGACCGCGCCCCGTACCCCACGGCCTCGACGTCGAGCAACGAGGAATCGTGCAGCACCACCATGCCGGAGGCGACGTCGATGTCGCCCAGCCAGATCTCGTCCTGTCCCAGATCGGAAGGAGGCGCGTCCCGAGCATTACCGGCGGTGACCGGCGAGGGTGAGGATTTGTTGCTGGTCTCGGACGCAGGGGTGGAGATGCTGAACCACAGGATGACTGTCAAGACGGTGAGGAGGAGCAGCATTGCCAAGGCGCCGATCGCCCAGTCGAGCGCACGTGAACGAGTCATGTGCTCAAGTGTGCACGAGCTGAGGAATCAGGGGGCGGGAGGCCCGCGCCGAACTTCTCCAGGACGTCGTCGCCCGGCACGCTGATGCGGCTTCGTGTGTGGACGAGCTTCCCTCGCAGCCAGGTCTGTGCAACCTCCACGCGGTCGAGTTCCTCGGAGGGCAGGCTGAAGGGGTCTGGCTCGAGCACCACGAAG
>CBDTZB010000592.1:0-2112 GCA_965364795.1 uncultured Nocardioides sp. | reverse complement strand
CCGGCCGGTCAGACCTCGTAGTCGCGTACGTGCAGGGCGGCGGGGTCGATGGTGCGACGGTCGATCACGGGCACATCGATCCGGACGCCGTCCGGGTCGTGCACCCAAGGCACCGGCTCACCGGACCGGTCGCGGAACCAGGTCATCACCGCGGCGGCGTCCTCGCGACGCCCCTGCTCGACCAGCCAACCGGTGAGCCGGTGGATGGGCGGCAGCCCGCTGTGGGTCAGGGAGCGCTCGCCCCAGAAGGTCTGGACCCCGCTCGCCAGTAACTCCCACCAGTCGTCGGGACACCCGGGGATCTCGGTGAAGTAGCGGTGGAGGTCACCGGCGAGCACGCGATCCCGGAAGAGGTCGGTGACTTTCGTGGCGCCGTACGCCTCGATGCTGGCCAGGGCCATCTCCTTGGTCCGCCAACGGTCCTGGAGGTCCTGCAGCGACGAGCGCTGCTGGGTGATCGATGAGCCATCGGTCCGGATCCGCCAGACGTACACCACGTCAGGGACGATCGAGAAGCGTCGCGCGCGCAGGTAGGCGTTGGTTGTTGTGGGCTGGTCCTCGTAGCGGATTCCCTCCGGCCATGACAGACCCGCCTGGTCCCAGAAAGTGCGCTTGAAGAGCTTGTTCCAGGCGAAGACGTCGCCCAGGATCTCGGGGAAATCGTCGATCACCAGAGCCTGGCGGTGCTTGTGCAGGCGGGCCATCCAGGGTGGTTGAACTCGATCTTCGCCCTCCCAGCGCACGATCGACCCGGTCACGAAGTCCGACCCGGAGCGGATCAGTTGCTTCAGCATCACCGCATAGGCGTTGGGCGGGACGAGGTCGTCGGAGTCGGCGAAGGTGAGGTACTCGCCGCTCGCGTGCCGAGCACCCTCGTTGCGCGCTGCGCCGAGGCCGTGGTTCTCGGTGTGGATCACCCGGATCCGGGGGTCCTTCGTGGCGATGTCGTCGGCGATCAGGCCCGAGTCGTCGGTCGAACCGTCGTTGACGACGATGATCTCGAGCCGCTCATGGCTGGACGCCCCAATGGTTTCCAGGCACGAGGCGAGGTAGCCGGACACGTTGTAGACCGGCACCACAACGCTGATGAGGGGACTGTTGCGCGAAGCGGTGCGCCGACTGAACCTCATGGCAGCACCGTAGCGATCCCCCAGGTCACCCCGTCGGGGCGTTAGAGTCTCGGACCGTGACCGAATCAGCAAAGCGGGCAGAACCAGCAGGCCCAGGACACTCAGCCCCCGACGACGCCTACCCCCGCAAGGTCCTCTTCGTGGCCGGTGCCGGACGCAGCGGCACCAGCACCCTGGCCGGGTTGATGCAGATCCTCGGTCTCCACGTGCCCCAGCCCGAGGTGGTGGCCGACGAGACCAACCCCAAGGGCTTCGGTGAGCCGCGGTGGGTCGTGGACCACCACGACCGTCTACTCAAGGAGGCGCTGGTCCAGGTCAGCGATTCCCGCCCCGAGGCGTGGTTCGAGACCGGCCGGATCTCCATCAAGGAGCCGGAGCGCATCGCCACCGCCGACTGGCTGGCCTCGCACTTCGAGGTGAATCCCGAGCTGGTCGTCAAGGACCCGCGGCTGAGCTGGTTCCTGTCCCTGTGGCGGGTCGCTGCGATCCGCTGTGGCGCCACCCCCGTGTTCGCCACCATGCTGCGTCCGCCCGCGGAGGTCGTGGGCAGCAAGCAGAAGTACTACGCCAACCGGCTCGGGTCCGCCCACCTCGCGGCCAGCTGGCTCAACATGCTGCTTCACACCGAGCGGGCGACCCGCGAGTCCGTCGCCGACGGCGGCCGGGTCTTCGTCCGCTACGGCGACCTCCTCGACGACTGGACCAAGGTCACCATGGATGTGGGGGAGCGGCTGCAGTTGCAGCACGTCACCCACGCCAAGTCTGAGCAGATCCGCGACGGCCATCGCTTCGTTGACCCGTCGCTGCGCCGGATGTCCCAGAGCCTGTCCGACCTCGACCTTCCGCCGCGGCTGCACGACCTGACCGCGAACACCTGGGAAGAGCTCAACAAACTTGCCGACCCTGACGGGGACACCCCTGCGGCTCACGAGACGCTCGACCAGTTGCGTGAGGAGTATGTCGACCTCTACGCCGAGGCCGA
>CBDTZB010000591.1:0-2116 GCA_965364795.1 uncultured Nocardioides sp. | reverse complement strand
CTGCCAGAATCCAACACCGGCCGCCTCCAACTCGTAGTTGGGTACGTCGACCACACCGGTGAAGCGATCCCAGGCGAACTGCTTCCCCTCCGCGGTGGGCATGGACGCGACCGCTCGGGCATGGTGCGCGCGTGTGGTGACCGTCTCGTCGCCCGCCAACAGACGGTCGACCTCAGATCGGTTGAGGTCTCCGCTGCGCGCCAGTTGCGTGGTGAGGCGCCAGCGCAGATCGCCGTCGAGGTCGATGCCGTTCGGAAGTTCCTCACCCGCCCGCCAGGTGTGCAGGAGTGTGGAGTCCGCCGAGGTGGCGACGGTGGCCCGAAACGCCGTTAGTTGTGCCTCGGATCCCGGTGCAGCGGTCTCCAGGGCTTCGCCTAGAGCTGCGTTCACGCGGGCTGAGGAACCGGCTGAGGCGGCCGGGATGACCTCGCGCAGCAACCAGGGCATGGTGCGACGCCCGGTGTCCTCGGAGTCCGCCAACGGGGGAGCAGCGACGAAGAGATCGACGATGGCGTCTGGATCGATGGCGGCCACGGAGTAGCCGCTTTTGAGGTTGTTCCAGATCGCGGCGAGCAGACCGGCATCTTCAATCTCGGGTAACTCAGCCTGCAGCGCCTTGACCGTGTCGGCGTCGGGCACATAGACCGCCCAGGAAGTTTCGTGCGGATCCAGGATGACGGCGCGGCCTGACTCGACAGCGAGCGCCGTGGAGGGTGCGTTGACGGTGACGGCTGTGACCTTGCCGCCCAGCACCGTGACGTCGAAGTGATGCGTCCGGTCTGCCGGGTGCTCCGGAGGAGGTGTACGGATCAGGGCGCCCTGCGCGCGGTTGTAGGTGATCTGGTCAGGACCCGCGGTCCGCAACCACTGATCGATGACGGGGGAGAGGTCGTCGGCGCCACTGCGCTCCCAACTAGCGAAGAGGTCATGCATGGTGGCGTTCCCGAAACGGTGGCGGGTGAAGTGGTCGATGGCGCCAGCGAAGAAGACGTCGTCACCGAGCGAGGTCGCCAACTGCTTGAGGATGCTGGAGCCCTTGGCGTAGGAGATGCCGTCAAAGTTCTGGAGGGCCGCCACGGCGTCGGCGGCGCCGTTGCCAGCGACCGGGTGGGTGCTGGGTCGCTGGTCGGCGCTCAGGCCCCACTGACGCCGCGACCACGACACATGGGTCCAGGCATCGTCGTACTCGGTGACGTCGGCGGTGACGCGGTTGCCCATGTATTCCGCGAACGATTCGTTGAGCCACAGGTCGTCCCACCACACGGGGGTGGTGATGTTTCCGAACCACTGATGCGCCATCTCGTGCGCGATCGTGGTGGCTCGTCCGATCCGGGTTCCGCGGGTCACCCGGGTGTCGAACAGCATCTGGTCGCGATACGTCACGCAGCCGGGGTTCTCCATGGCTCCGGCGTTGAACTCGGGCACAAAGGCTTGGTGGTAGTTGCCGAAGGGATAGCGAATACCGAAGAGCCGGTGGAACTCGTCGAAGCACTGAGTCGTCAGCGTGAACAGTTCGTCGGCGTCGGCCTCCAACGCCCCGGCCAGACTCGCTCGACTGCTCAAACCCAACGGGATTCCGTCGTGTTCGTGCTGGAGCAGGTGGTAGGGACCAGCCACCAGGGTGACGAAGTAGGTGGAGAGAGGCTGGGTCTGGTTGAACTCCCAGACACCGGACTCGACCTGCGCTCCCGGGGCGTTACCGATGACGGTCCAGGACTTCGGTGCGCGCACGTGGAAGGTGTACGGCGCTTTGAGGTCGGGTTGGTCGAAGCACGCGAAGATGGTGGGGGCCGCATCCATGAATGACATGGCGTAGACGTAGGTCTTCCCGTCGACAGGGTCGGTGCTGCGATGCAGGCCCTCCCCGTCGTTGCGAAACGGCATCACGGCCTCGACGATCAGGCGGTTGGTCCCCTCTACCGTGTCCAGTGGCAGTCGACCGCCCACGAGCAGGTCGAGGTCGAGGGCACGATCGTTGAAGGTGACCTTCACCAGACGCGTGGGCTTAACCTCGATGAAGGAAGGACCACCGTGACTCTGGAACGTCACATCGGTGATCGATCCGAAGGTCGATTCGTCCTCGGCGCGGGAGAGATCCAGACGCACGACGTACGAC
>CBDTZB010000590.1:0-2123 GCA_965364795.1 uncultured Nocardioides sp. | reverse complement strand
CGAGGTTGAGGAGGACGATGCCGAGAATCTGTTGGCCGCCCTGGAGAAGGAGTTGCTGCGGCGCCGCTTCGGCCCCCCGGTCCGGCTCGAGGTCGAGGAGACCATCACCGCCGAGGTTCTTGACCTGCTGGTCACCGAGCTCGACGTCACCCGCGACGAGGTCTTCCACCTGCCAGGGCCGCTCGATCTGCGCGGCCTACACGGCATCGCTGACCGCTCGAGTGAGGACCTGCAGTATCCCGCCTTCGTCCCCACCACCCACCACATCCTGGCTGAGGTCGAGTCCTCCGCCCCGGTCGATGTGTTCAAGGCGACCCAGCGGCGCGACGTACTCCTGCACCACCCCTATGACTCCTTCGCGACCAGCGTGCAGCGCTTCATCGAGCAGGCCGCGGCCGACCCGCACGTGCTCGCGATCAAGCAGACGCTCTACCGCACCTCGGGGGACTCCCCGATCATCGACGCCCTCGTCGACGCGGCCGAGGCGGGCAAGCAGGTGCTGGTCATCGTCGAGATCAAGGCGCGCTTCGATGAGCAGGCCAACATCCGCTGGGCGCGCAAACTCGAACAGGCCGGGTGCCACGTGGTCTACGGTCTGGTCGGCCTCAAGACCCACTGCAAGTTGGCGATGGTGGTGCGCGACGAACCCGAAGGCATCCGCCGCTACACCCACATCGGCACCGGCAACTACAACGGCAAGACCGCTCGGACCTACGAAGACCTCGGGCTGATCACCACCAACGAACAGATCGGCGAGGACATCGCCCACCTGTTCAACAACCTCTCGGGCTGGTCTCGCAACGCGCAGTACTCCCAACTGCTGGTCGCCCCCGACTCGGTGCGCACCGGCCTGATCGAGCAGGTGTACGCCGAGGTCGCCCACCACCGCGCCGGTCGGCCCGCCCGGATCCGGATCAAGGCCAACTCGGTGGTCGACGAGGCGATCATCGACGCGCTGTACGCCGCCTCGGGCGAGGGCGTGCCCGTGGAGTTGTTGGTCCGTGGCATCTGCGCCCTGCGCCCCGGTGTGCCTGGCCTGTCGGAGAACATCACCGTCCGCTCGATCCTGGGTCGCTTCCTCGAGCACAGCCGGATCTTCTGGTTCGAGAACGGCGGCGACCCCACCACCTGGTTCGGCTCGGCCGACATGATGCACCGCAACCTGGACCGCCGCGTCGAGGTGCTGGTGCGGGTGCCCGACCCGGACAACGTGGCTTCGATCGGGAGACTGCTCGACCTGGCTTTCGACGAGAAGACCCAGGCCTGGTTGCTGGATGCCGAGGGTGATTGGACGCACAACTTAGGCACCCTGCACCTTCAGGAGTCCCTCATCGACAGCCAGCGACGGCGCCGCGTCGCGCCCTGACTCACCGCCGAGTGACGGTTGACTCACTCCAGAAGGACGGACTGGGGTGCGGCGTACCCTGTTTTGGCCCTAGGCTGTCCGCGTTTCCCCGCCGCCTTCCCAGGAGAACTCCTTGTGGCTCTGAAGTTTCGACCCGTCGAGGCGTCCTTCTATCGCCTCTTCACGGAGTCAGCCCAACATCTCGTGGTGGGTTCCCGACTGTTGGCAGAGATGCTTGACGAGAACTCTGACCACGTCGAGGTCGCCAACCAGATGCGCGCGGCCGAACACGCCTGCGACGAGACCACCCACGCCATCGTCAAACAGGTCAACTCCACCTTCATCACGCCCTTCGACCGGGAGGACATCTACGCCCTCGGCTCGGCCATGGACGACGTGATGGACATGATGGAGGAGGTCGTCGACCTCGTCCTGCTCTACAACGTGGTTCACCTGCCCGCTGACCTCTCCCTCCAGGTCGAGTTGCTCCAGCGCTGCGCCGAGCTCACCGCCGAGGCGATGCCGGGCCTGCGCTCGATGAAGTCGCTCGAGGAGTACTGGATCGAGATCAACCGGCTGGAGAACAGCGGCGACAAGAACCACCGCCGGATGCTGGCTCGCCTCTTCTCCGGGGAGTTCGAGACGCTTGAGGTGCTCAAGCTCAAGGACATCGTCGACGCCCTCGAAGGTGCGATCGACGGGTTCGAGCGTGTGGCCAACATCGTCGAGCAGATCGCCGTCAAGGAGTCCTAGGTGTCCTGTTCCATGATCTGCGAGA
>CBDTZB010000589.1:0-2133 GCA_965364795.1 uncultured Nocardioides sp. | reverse complement strand
GAAGGCGACGCCTGACCCAGGCCCTACGATGTAGGTGACGGTGAGTCGGCCGGGTGGCCGCGATCAGCGCCCGGTTTCGACCGGTAGCAGATCGAGGAAGGTCGGGGCTCCACAGGGCATTGGTGCTGGCGAGAGCCAGGCGGGGGCGACCTCGCGGACCGGGCCACAGAGAAACAGACCGCCGATGGCCGGAGCGATCCGGCACAGGTAAGGGTGAAACGGTGCGGTAAGAGCGCACCAGCGGCCGGGGTGACCCGGTCGGCTCGGCAACCCCCACCAGGAGCAAGGTCGAACAGAAGGCAGGCTGCCCGCCGCTCCTCCCCCGGGAGGAACCTTCAGGTGGACCGCACAGATGGATGGTCACCGAACCGGACCCCCGCAAGGGACCGGGGAACAGAACCCCGCCTACAGGCCGACTCACCGTCACCCACCGGTCGCCCGATCCGGGGCCTTGTCGTCGCGGAACCGTCGTCGGGCTAGGACAACTTGCTCAGGTAGACCGCCGTACCATCCTGGGGACGCAAGGTCGCACCCGAGCGCAGGTCCAACCACCACGATTCCTTGATCGTCGACTCACCTGACGATCCGACCGTGACCTGAAGCGACGCGTTGACGAACTCCACCGCCCCCTTGCCGTCTTTGCGTAGGTAGACCAGGTCGGGAGGGCCTCCGAACGGCCAGAAGGCCCCCTGCGAGGGCTCGAAGGTGAACGAGGAGGTCCGGCCGGGCCGAAGGCCCTTGAGGCGGAACTCGCGCCCTCCCTGGCTACCGATGGCGCCGAGAAACACATAGTCCCCCGATCCGAGGGTGGAGTTCAGGACCTGCACCTTCAACTCCAATGCCGCCACGGTGTCAGGTGGCGCCCCCCACCACGAATGGTCCAGTGCGACGAAGTTCCCCTGGTTCTCGGACAACCAGAAAGCCGGACGTGGGTACACGACCTCTTGCCCCCCGGCGCTTCCGTAATGTCCAAGAGAAGGGGCATCTTCGATCCTTGCAGAGGAAAGCTCGAACTTGGCGCCGTCGGTCCCATCCTTCCTCAGATACATGGTGGTTCTCGCGCCCGCGGCGGGAATCTCGAGCTCCATCCCGCCGGCGAAGCCGTGGAACGCGGTCTGGCCCGCCGAGGTCCCCCAGATGCCATTGTTGGACTCACTCAGCGACCATTCCCTTCCACCATCAGGGCTCATGAAGCCGAAGTAGATGGGATCACGGGTCATCCCAGCCTTGCCGCCTCGCAATCGGCCGATCACGGAGACGCGATTGATCACGACGGTCCTGGCCGGAACGCGCCTCCGTCGGAGCCACAACGTCTGGCCCCTGCCGTTGGACGAGTCCAGCCAGAAGGGATTGACGTTGCTGATGTCGTACGTGACCGATTTGTCGTCGTAGGAGAGCTCCACCTCTCCGGAACGGATGAGTATTCCGTCGGATCCAGATTTGCGGATGTACACGAGCGGTTCCGGAGGCTCTATATGCAGGTCGACGTCGGAGTCACCAGGGGTGAACTCGAAGTGCCCACCGGTGTACCTGCCGCCTGCAGTTTTCGGCAGTCGCCATTCCTCCCCACCGCCGCTGCCGGCCACACCGAAGTAGACGTTGTCCCGGGTGGTGGCGTGAGGGGAATCCCCGGGATCGGAACCCGGAGAAAGGCCGACGTAGCCGTTGATTCTCGTCACCCGCGGCATCTGCGGCCCCCTTCGACGGCCGTCGAACGATAGCAAGGCTCGCTGAGCGGTGTGCTCTGGGCGGCCCCGCCCCGGCAATGGCCGTCGGCAGACCGCGGAGAGAAGCCCGAGTCTCGGTTGGCGGAAGGGAGCTCGCAGGGGACATCCGTCACACAGGGGGTCAACCTCGGGTAACGTTGCCGATCACTGGCATGGATGCTGGTCGCTCCTCGAATCCCGAGGGGTGGTTCCCCAAAAAGGAAGTCTTTGATGCGACGTAGTTCCTTCAGCAAGGCCGGAGCCGTTGGTATTGCTCTCGCCCTGACCCTGGCCGCCTGCGGTAGTGACGACAGCGATGGCGGCACCAGCACCGACACCCCCGGCACCGAGCCTGGTGCGGCCAACCCGCCCGCCGCCGGCGAGGGCCTGACCCTCGGCCGGGTGCTCCCCGAGACCGGTCCGCTCG
>CBDTZB010000588.1:0-2133 GCA_965364795.1 uncultured Nocardioides sp. | reverse complement strand
ACTGGATCCGGTGATCGGCCGCGATAGCGATCGTCATCTCCGAGTTGGCGCACTGATAGCCCAGGACCATCCGATCGTCGTCGTTGCTGCTCATCCGGGGCAGCAAGACGCGGCCCTCGAACTCGGCGGCCTTGCGCGGGTCCACGCCAAGGCCCATGGCACTGGTCGAGGCGGTGTACTCGTCGCGGCCGTCTTGGCGGTTGATGATCTGCGAAGAGATCACGATGGGGGCGTTCCCGGACAGCATCGTCACCTCAAGGGTGATGATCGCCAGGTGTCGTTGGGTCATCGAGACCATGCGGGTTGAGTCGATCTGCACGCGCTTGCCGGCCGGCGTACGCCAGATCAGGCTGCGGCGCAGGACGCCGTCACGGAAGTCGAGGGTCCGTTCGTAGTGCTCGAGATCAGCGGTCCCCAAGTTCAGGGGCTCGTCGTCGACGTAGATCTTCAGGACCTTGGCGTCGGGCACGTTGACGATGGTTTGACCGGTCTGGGCGAAACCGAACGCGGCTTCCGCGTGCCGGATCGGCCAGGTCTCGTGGAAGCCGTTGAGGAAGGTGCCGTGAGCGAAAGCGTCGCGTCCCTCTTCGGGGTTGCCCCGCATGCCGAGGTAGCCGTTGGCGACCGAGAAGAGGGTCTCAGTGACCCCGAGGTCCTCGGGGTTGTGGGAGGTCTCGATCAGGCGCCAGGGGTCGACGGGGAAACGTCCACGGTCCATGGGGTCTGGGCCGACGGCCGCGCCGTGCCGCCCACTCACTGCAGACCGTTCGGGACGAGTTCGGCCAGATCGGGTACGACGAGGGTCGCGCCGGCGTCGGTGAGGGTCTGCGCCCCTGCGCCCCGGTCGACCCCGATCACCAGCGCGAAGGATCCCGCGGCTCCGGCCTGGACTCCGGAGACGGCGTCCTCCAGGACGACCGAGGTCGCCGCGGTGGCGCCCAGGATGTCAGCGGCTCGCAGAAAGGTGTCTGGGGCGGGCTTACCCGGGATGCCCTCCGCGGTCGCGACGCGTCCGTCCACGACGGTGCTGAACCGGTCGGCGAGCCCCGCTGCGTTCAGGACCGACGGAGCGTTGGCCGAGGAGGAGACGACAGCGAGCGGCAAGCCGAGGTCCCGCAGGTGGTCCAGGAGGGCGACCGACCCGGGGTAGGCGGTGACGCCGTCGCGTTCTAGGACCGCGTTGAACGCATCGTTCTTGCGGTTGCCGAGCCCGCAGACGGTGGCCTCCTCGGGTGACTGGTCGGCGGGATCGCTCGGGTCGCCGTACGGCAGGTCGATGCCGCGAGCCTCCAGGAAGTCGGCGACACCGTCGTAGCGCGGTTTGCCGTCGACGTGGGCGAAGTAGTCCGCGTCGGCGTAGGACGAACTATCGCCGGGAGCATCGGCCGGAAGTTGGTTGAGGAACGCGTTGAACATCTCGGCCCAGGCGCGCATGTGGACCTCGGCGGTCGGGGTGATCACGCCATCGAGGTCAAAGAGCACGGCTGAGTAGTCGGTCCAGATCACCGGGGGGATGGGGATGGGGGACGACGCATTGGAAGCAGTCACTAGACGAGGTTAGTGGGTGGGTGGTTCCAGCGCAGTGAGCCCTGGCACGTCGCTTGAACGGACGGGACTATCCTCGCGGCATGACCGAGCCCGACATGAAGCCCCGTTCCCGCGACGTCACCGACGGTCTGGAGAAAGCAGCCGCCCGCGGCATGCTCCGCGCCGTCGGTATGGGCGATGACGATTGGGTCAAGCCGCAGATCGGTGTGGCGTCCAGCTGGAACGAGATCACTCCTTGCAACCTGTCCCTGGACCGGTTGGCCAAGGCCGTGAAGAACGGCGTCCATGCCGGTGGCGGATATCCGCTCGAGTTCGGCACCATCTCGGTCTCGGACGGCATCTCGATGGGCCACGAGGGGATGCACTACTCCCTGGTGTCGCGCGAGGTGATCGCCGACTCGGTCGAGACCGTGATGATGGCTGAGCGGCTCGATGGGTCGGTCCTGCTGGCTGGCTGCGACAAATCGCTGCCCGGCATGATGATGGCCGCGGCCCGCCTCGACCTCGCCTCGGTGTTCCTCTACGCCGGCTCGACCATGCCCGGCTCGGTCGACGGCAAGGACGTCACCATCATCGACGCCTTCG
>CBDTZB010000587.1:0-2135 GCA_965364795.1 uncultured Nocardioides sp. | reverse complement strand
TGGTGACCGGTCGGTTCCTCGTCGTCCAGCTCGTCCGATACTTTGGCTGCCCCCCTTGCCAGGACTGGCTGATGCAGCTCGACCAGCTGGCGCCATCCCTGTCCGAGCACGACATCTCCGTAGCCGCCATCGGGGGATCGGCGGACTACCAGGCGCGGTGGCTACGAGACGAGAAGGGCGTCGGCGTACCCCTGTTCCTCGACCCTGATCACCAGTTCCGCGGTGCGGTCGGCCTCGAAAAACACCTCGGATTCAGGTTGTTGGACCCCCGTGGCGCCGCCGCCTACGTGCGCTCAATTTTCAGGGGTCTCCGGCCCCAGCACATCACCCGCGACACCGTCCAAGCTCCGGGCGTGGTCATCCTTGACCAAGACGCATGCGTTCGTTGGGAGTACCGAGGCCATCGGATCGGCGACTACCCAGCCATGCACCAGCTCGAGCGGGCTGCTCTGAAACTCGCGAAGACGACTTGACTTAGCCTCCGGGCGGCTCAGCCACAGCTCAGCCGCGCTGCGCGTCGCGGCTGCATCCCACTGGTGCGTCCTATCCGATCCTCACGCCGTCGACGAAGAACTCCAACGCGGCGTCCTTCTCGGAATAGAAGGCGACCATACCCGCGACCTTCGCGGCCTCGGGAAGCGGCGTTTCGTAGCCCCAGAGGATGTCGGCGATCTCCGTGTCGCCCACCGTCAGGCTCCAGTACGAGGAGGTGCCCTTGTACGGGCAGTGGCTCTCGGTGGTCGTGGGGGTGAGCAGGTCCATGCGGACGTCCACCCGCGGCAGGTAGTAACGCGGCCCGAGCCCGGTCTCGTGGAGCACCACGGGGCGACGGGAATCGGCGACCACCTCACCGTTCAGGACGACGCGGACGTGCCGGCTGCTGGCCAGGGCGTCGATCCGGACGTACGGGCTGCGCGGGTGGGTGAACACCACTTCGTCCTCCTCCAGCCAGGTGTCGACCGAGGACCAGGTCAGCGTGAACGCCTTTCGCATCGCCTCGACGGGTGCCTCGGGGAAGCGGCGCGCCGCCTTGGGTAGCACGCGCTCTCCGATGACGACGTCAAACAGCTCGCTCGGGCCGAGGACCTTCGAGCGGGGCCCCCTGCCGGCGGGCTCAAGTTCGGTCTCCAGATCCTGCTCAAGGAAGAAGTACTGCGGGTAGTAGGGGTGCTCCCACACCAGCAGCGGCGCGACGGCGTCGGCCACCAGGTTCCCCTCGCTGAACGCGCGGACCCTTCGCTGTCCGGGCTGGACCGTGCCGGGGGTGATGGTGAACGGGTTCTGGGTGATGTCAGTCATGCTTCGTTCCTTTCATCGGGCTTCGTGCCTTTCAATGTGGAGTGCGTGGTGCAGGGAGGAATGCCGGGGGCGGCAACGAGACAGGCTCAGCGCTGCGGCGCCTCGAGCTCGTCCGCGAAGTGGCGCAGCCGGTCAAGGGCTTGGCCGTCGGCCGGCACCCGTCCGGTCGCGGCTAGCACCGACCGGATCGCCAGGTAGGTGTTGGCGTCGAGTCCGCACTCGCGACACGCGTCGAGATGCTGGGCAACCCGCTGCGCTGCCGCCTGATCTGCTTCGCCGTCGAGGCAGGCCTGCAGGATGCCCGCGACCTTCTGGCACTCGGAACGCGTCAATGTGAACACAGCCAAATCCTTCCGATGTTGACCAGTGGTGGGCAGTGGAGCCTCGTTGACGCCGTTGTGGATCTCCAGGTCTGGTTCCTCTCAATCCGTGGGTTCGTGCCAGTGGTGGCCGGCGAGTATGCCGTCGGCCTCGGCGGGGCCCCAGGACCCGCGCTCGTACGGGAACACCTCTCCGGGGTCATCTATCGCGGGTTGGACCACGCGCCAGGCGGCCTCCACCCCGTCCTGCCGAGCGAAACGGGAGGGGTTGCCGTCGATTGCGTCTTCGAGAAGGCGTTCGTAGGCCTCCTGGACCCTGCCCAGCGCGCTGTCGAAATCGACTTCCAGGTCCACCGTCTGGGCGGTCAGGCCCTGTCCCGGACGCTTGGCCTGGACGCTCATCGTCACCCCCGGCCGCCGTCCCAGGCGAAATCTCAGCAGGTTCGCGTGCGGGTCGGGAAGCCCTGCATCGGCGAAGAGCATCCGTGGTGGCTCCTTGAGCTCGACGATGGCCTC
>CBDTZB010000586.1:0-2140 GCA_965364795.1 uncultured Nocardioides sp. | reverse complement strand
CCGCCGCGATGATCGCGTCGGGGGAGCGGATGGACTTCTCGTCCCTGTCCCGGCCAACCGCGGACAAACACTCCACGGGTGGGGTGGGGGACAAGATCACCCTGCCGTTGGCGCCGCTTGTTGCCGCCTGTGGTGTGGCCGTACCCCAACTCTCCGGACGCGGGTTGGGCCACACGGGTGGAACCCTCGACAAACTCGAATCGATCCCCGGCTGGCGAGCGGACCTCTCCAACGCCGAGATGATGCGTCAACTCGAGGAGGTCGGCGCGGTGATCTGCGCAGCCGGTGACGGCCTCGCTCCGGCGGACAAGAAGCTCTACGCTCTGCGGGACGTGACGGGGACGGTGGAGGCCATTCCGCTGATCGCCAGCAGCATCATGAGCAAGAAGATCGCCGAGGGGACCGGTGCTCTGGTCCTTGACGTGAAGGTCGGCACGGGCGCCTTCATGAAAACCACCGAACGCGCGCGAGAACTGGCCGAGGTGATGGTGGCTCTGGGCACCGACGCGGGTGTGCGGACCAGCGCGTTGCTGACCGACATGTCCATCCCGTTGGGGTTCACCGCAGGCAACGCGATCGAAGTAGCCGAGTCGGTCGAGGTGCTCGCCGGGGGCGGCCCCGCGGACGTCGTCGAACTCACTCTCGCGCTGGCTCGCGAGATGCTTGCGGGTGCAGGGCGTGAGGACGTTGACCCGGCCGACAAGTTGGCCGACGGCTCAGCGATGGATGTCTGGAAGGCAATGATCCGTGCGCAGGACGGCGACCCGGATGCTCCCATGGCCACCGCGCGCGAGTCCCACGTCGTGACCGCCCCCACCGGCGGAGTTCTCTCGCGTCTCGACGCGATGGCGGTGGGGATGGCGGCTTGGCGGCTCGGAGCCGGTCGGGCCCGCAAGGAGGACCCCGTCCAGGACGGTGCCGGTGTCGTCTGGCACGCCCGTCCCGGCGACACAGTGAGCGCCGGTGCGCCGTTGTTCACCCTGCTGACCGATGAGCCCGACCGTTTCGAGCGGGCTCTGGCCAGCCTCGAGGGTGGGTTTGAGATCTCCGACTCGGCAGTGGACACCGCGCCGCTAGTGATCGACCGGATCGGGTGACCAGCCCGAGCAACACGGTCCTGCTGGCCACCTTCTGCCTGAGCCCGCAGGGCGAGCCCGGCGGCGACACCCTAATCACAGCCTTGGCTGCTCGAGGCATCGATGCGGCCTGGGCGGTGTGGGATGACCCGGCGGTCGACTGGGCTGCCGCCGACCTGGTCGCTGTCCGCAGCACCTGGGACTATCACCGGCGGTGGGCGCCCTTCCGAGCTTGGGTCGAGTCGGTCGAAGAAAGCACCCAGCTCCTCAACGGTGGAGCCATCTTCGACTGGAACCACGACAAGTCCTACCTGGTGGAGTTGGGCGAGCGAGTCCCCGTCGTACCGTCCATCGTGGTGCCTGACGACGACCTGCTGGGCGGTGTGGAAGCCGCGCTACTTCGGTGGGAGACGATCGTGGTGAAGCCCTGCGTAGGCGCGGGAGGGGTTGGCGTGGTGATCGCAGAGTCGAGCGACGATCAGCGGTTGGCTGGCCTCACGACAGGCCCCTGGCTGGCCCAGCCGCTGGTGGAGAGCGTCCGGACCCGCGGGGAGTCCTCGGTGGTGATGTTCGATGGTCGCCCGGTGGTGCAGGTCGACAAGCGGCCTGCACCGGGAGAGGTTCGCGTCCACGAGGAGTACGGCGGCTCGATGGTGGCGGTGCCCGTCGACGGTGCAGCGGTCGAGGTTGCGTTGGCTGCTGTCGCCGCAGCCGAGGAGATCGTGGGCCGGCGACTCGACTACGCGCGGGTCGATCTGTTGGAGATCGACGGGAAGCTTGTTGTGGGCGAGATCGAACTCATCGAGCCGGGTTTCTACCTCGACGTCGCTCCAGGGGCGGCCGAAGATTTTGCGCAGATCGTGGTGGACCGCTTGCGGTAGGTCTGGATGGCCCTTGACAGGGCGTAGGTGCTGACGAAATGTAGGGCACACAGAGTGTGTTCCACGTCACCCCTTCAGCCGGCCATCGGAGTACCCCATGACGATCGTGCGTGCCGCCATCTCCCAGACCACCTGGACCGGCGACAAGGAGTCGATGCTCGACAAGCACGAGCAGTTCGCTCG
>CBDTZB010000585.1:0-2141 GCA_965364795.1 uncultured Nocardioides sp. | reverse complement strand
GGCCTTCCTCTGGTCCATCGACCGCCTGCTCAGTACGCCGCCGCCGGCCGACAAGACGAAACGGTGCCGGGTTCTCTACATCTCCCCGTTGAAGGCGCTCGCCGTCGATGTGGAGCGCAACCTGCGCGCTCCTCTGACCGGCATCCGGCACACCGCTGATCGCCTGGGCACTCCGATGCCGGAGATTCGCGTGGGCGTGCGCTCGGGCGACACCAGTGCCGCCGATCGGCGCAAACTCGTCACCCAACCACCCGATATCCTGATCACCACCCCCGAGTCACTCTTCCTGATGCTGACCAGCCAGGCGCGCGAGTCTCTGCGGGGCATCGACACGATCATCATCGATGAGGTGCACGCCGTGGCGGGGAGCAAACGCGGCGCTCATCTGGCGGTCTCCCTCGAACGTCTCGACGCGCTGCTGGACAAGCCGGCCCAGCGCATCGGCCTGTCCGCCACGGTGCGACCCCTCGAGGAGGTGGCCCGCTACCTCGGGGGCGCGGCTCCGGTCGAGATCGTGGCCCCGCCTGCAGAGAAGTCCTGGGACCTGAAGGTCGTGGTGCCGGTCGCCGACATGACCGCACCCGGAGGCGACTCCTTCGACGACCCCGACGCTGAGGCCGACGGGGACCGGGACCGGCGGAGGGACACCTCGATCTGGCCCCACGTCGAGGAGTCAGTCGTTGACCTCATCGAGCAACACAACTCCACCATCGTCTTCGCCAACTCCCGACGCCTCGCCGAGCGGCTCACCGCCCGACTGAACGAGATCGCCTCCGAGCGGGCCGAGGCCGCCCAACCCGAGCCAGCGGTTCCCGCGGAGATGGCCGGCCAGTCCGGCTCTGGTGGCGGCGGGAGCGTCGTGATCGCCAAGGCCCATCACGGATCGGTCTCCAAGGAGCAACGCGCCCTGATCGAGGACGACCTGAAGCGCGGCCGATTGCCTGCGGTCGTGGCGACGAGTTCACTCGAACTAGGCATCGACATGGGGGCGGTGGACCTGGTCATCCAGATCGAGTCACCCCCGTCGGTCGCCAGCGCGCTACAACGCGTGGGACGTGCCGGTCACCAGGTCGGCGAGACCAGCCGCGGGGTCCTCTACCCCAAACACCGCGGAGACCTCGCCCAGACTGCCGTCGCAGTTGAACGGATGATCAGCGGCGGCATCGAGGCCCTGCGCATCCCCGCCAACCCGCTCGACGTCCTGGCCCAACAGGTTGTGGCGACCACGGCACTGGAGCCCTGGGACGCCGAGGAACTCTTCGACCTCGTCCGCCGTAGTGCCGCCTTCGCCAAACTGCCACGGTCGGCGTACGACGCCACCTTGGATCTGCTCAGCGGCCGCTACCCCAGCGACGAGTTCGCCGAGTTGCGTCCCCGCATCGTGTGGGACCGCGTCACCGGAGCTATCACCGGACGACCCGGAGCCCAGCGCCTGGCGGTCACCAGTGGTGGGACGATCCCCGACCGGGGGCTCTTCGGCGTCTTCCTCGTCGGTGCCGCCGAGGGGACCGGCAAACGCGTCGGCGAGCTGGATGAGGAGATGGTCTATGAGTCGCGGGTCGGTGACGTCTTCGCTCTCGGCGCCACGAGTTGGCGCATCGAGGACATCACCCACGACCGCGTCCTGGTCACCCCAGCCCCCGGCGTCCCGGGTCGGCTGCCGTTCTGGACCGGCGACACCCTGGGCCGCCCCGCAGAGCTCGGAGCCGCAATCGGAGCCTTCACCCGTGAGCTCGGGGCGCTGCCCCGCGACAAGGCCGTCGCTCGCGCCCAGTCCAACGGTCTCGACGACTGGGCGGCCGGCAACCTGGTGACCTACCTGCACGAGCAGATGGAAGCCACCAACATCCTGCCCTCCGACACCACCATCCTCATCGAACGGTTCCGTGACGAACTCGGCGATTGGCGCCTGATCGTTCACTCGCCGTACGGCACGCCGGTCCACGCACCCTGGGCGTTGGCGATCAACGCCCGCCTGCGCGAACGGTTCGGCGTCGACGGCCAGGCTGTGGCGTCCGACGACGGCATCGTGATCCGCATCCCAGACTCCGACGCGGAGCCGCCGACCGGCGAGCTCGTAGTCTTCGAGGCCGAAGAGATCGACGATCTGGTCACCACCGAAGTCGGCGGTTCCGCACTGT
>CBDTZB010000584.1:0-2145 GCA_965364795.1 uncultured Nocardioides sp. | reverse complement strand
GACTTCACCGAAGTCGGCCTTCTGCTCGTCGTTGTTGGCGCCGACCGGGGAGAAGGAGAGTTGACGCATCCGGCGCACGAACCACTTCTGCCAGCCGGACAACTCACTCCACAGTTCACGAGCCGACAACAGGTAGAAGGCGTAGTGGCCCGGCTCCTGGCGTTTGATCGGGGCGATGACGGTTTCGGCGATCGCGCCCTCGTTCATCTCGATGACACCCTCGTGCAGGAGGTTGTAGGCGAGGACGGCGGAGCGTTCGGTGGCCATCCCGGTCACGTAGTAGAGCATCCGGCAGACGTCCTGGAACGCTTCGAGGTGGGAGACCGCACCGAGCACCTTCAGCTTGGATCCGATGGAGTCCAGGTCGGTGTCTGCGGGGGGACGTCCCAACTCGATCTGGAGCCGGTCGAGAATCAGTCCGTGCTGGATCTCCTGCGGTTGCCAGACGTCGCGGTAGAAGCGCACGTCCACCTCGGGTGGGTTCGGGAGCATCGTGGAAATCTCCAGAACGTTGCGGTCGACCTCGAGTTCCACCCGGGCCATGTAGTCCAGAACGTGTCCGAAACGGGCTTCGAAGGTAATCGGGTCACGCACGGTGAAGTCGACCGAGTCGAGGTCGATCGGAGGGTGCTCGGCTGCCAACTTGTCGACATGGGTCGCCAAGCGCTGCTGCGTCGTCACGGGTTGAATCCTAAGGTCTGTCATCACTGAGCCTTCGTTGCGCCCCACGGATTGGTTTGGCCGGGTGGCTGAGATCCACGCCACCACCAGGCGCCCTCTAGGCTGATCAGACGCAACCCAACGATGGGTTCGGCAGTAGGGGAGGGACATGAGGCGCAGGCGTGCGGGCCTCGCAGCCGCGGCTGTGGCTGCGCTCTTCCTGGCGAGCGCCTGCGGTGATTCCAGCGAGGCGAAGGCGGGCAAGAGTGAGGCGGAGCAGGCCTCCGCAGCGCCGTCGGCCAAGGGCGACGTGGGTGCGACAACCGCACCGATCGCGGATCCCGCCCGAGCGATGGATCCTCCCGGCCCCTTGGACGGGCGCATCGAGACCGCCGACATCCTCATCGTCAGCCAGGACACGATCAGCGACGCGATGGTCAAGCAGGTGCGCGCCCTCAAGGGTGTGGAGGCCGTCGAGCAGATCGCCCTGGCCCAGGTCTCGTGGGAGGACGAGGTCTACAACCTCGCCGCCGTCAACCCCGCCACCTACCGCCGCTTCACCCCACCCTCCAGTGCTGAGTTGCAGGAGCAGTGGGACCGCATCGCGGGGGGTGAGGTCGCGATCCTTCCCGAGATGCGTAAGCGGGTGCCGATCGATGAGAACGGCTACCTCGTTCTCGGCCGCGGCGATGAAGCCAAGCCCGTGCATGTGGGGGCCTACGCCCCCCAGATGCTTCAGGTCGACGCCGTGGTCAACACCGCCTGGGCCGAGGAACTTGGCATGACGATGAACAACGCGTTGGCGATCTCGACCCGCATCACGTCGCCGGCTGTCGTGAGCAAGCCGTTGAAGAAACTGGTGGGTGACACCTTCTCCGTCCAGAACCTCGACGTGGTCGCCCGCGAGGGCCTCGACCCGAGCGCGGTCCAGACCGCGCTGCTGGTCGGCACCTTCGGTGACGCGGTCGGGACCTACCGCTACACCGTCTCCGGCGGTCGAGTCATCCCCGACCCGGAGTGGGTCCGAACGCACATCGTCACCGGCCAGGTCCCTATTCTCGGCTCGGTCACCTGCAACAAGGCCATCTTCCCGCAACTCCAGGCCGCCTTCCGCGAGATCGTCGAGCGCGGCCTGTCCGACAAGATCAATCCCGGCGAGTACGCCGGTTGCTACAACGCGCGCTTCATCGCCAACTCCAACCGCCTGAGCAACCACGCCTTCGGCCTCGCCCTGGACCTCAATGTCCCCGGCAACCTGCGCGGCACGGTCGGTCAGATGGACCGTGCCGTCGTCCAGATCTTCAAGAAGTGGGGCTTCGGTTGGGGCGGCGACTGGGGCTACACCGACCCGATGCACTTTGAACTGAACCGGATCGTCAAGCCTGGTTGAGGGTGAGACCGGTGGCTGCGTGAATCCCTTTCGGTCACGGACTACCGTGAGGGCATGCGTGCCGTGCGAGTTCACACCCTGACCGGTCCCAGCGA
>CBDTZB010000583.1:0-2146 GCA_965364795.1 uncultured Nocardioides sp. | reverse complement strand
TGGCGATGCCGGCGCTCAAGGGGCTCGAAGCGATCTGAGTGGCGTTCGCCCCAGACCCCTGGACCACCACCACCTCGCCGGTGGGAACATCGGTGCCGGCGGTCGGTGCGACGGCCACCTCCACCTCGGCCTGGTCGGGATAGGTGGTGGAACCGACCTGGGTCAACGACGTTGTGGTCGGCACCGACTCACTGACGGGATCCGGGTCCGGCAGCGGTGTGGCGGCGGGGGCAGCGGCCCAGAACAGTGCACGGCCACCCTGACCCATCGTGCCCTTCGGGTGCGACCGGAAGAACAGGGTGGTCCCGAAGACGAGACCGCGTGAGCCGGAAGCCAACTCGTTGCTGATCACTGCCGGCTTGGTCGAGGCGAAGTCGGGACCGTCCGTGGCATTTGTAGCGAGCCAGTGACCGGCAAGGAACGTGTCGGCGGCATAGCTCTGGGCCACATCGGTGTCGGCTCCGAGATCGGTGAACGTCACCGCCGGATAGACGAAGGCGCTGTTTTGGGCGTACGGCGCCAGCGGTGATTCGGCAGGGGTTTCGAGCGCGACGATCCCGTTGCTGGACCCGGGTCCGCTGACCGCGTCGGCCGAGAGCAATCCGAAGGACTCCGCGGCGTTGAGCCCGGCGGTTCCGCGCCCCACGATCGAGTTGCCGGCATCCACCCAGGCCTGCACCGCATCTCCACCGGCGGTGCCAGGGCTGAGTCCGAGACTGGAACCGACCCACAGGACGTCGATGGTGTCGAGAATGGCGGGGTTGGCGGTGATTGAGGCAGCCGAAACCACCACGGCGTCGTCGAAACCGAGTTCGGTCAGGGCCAGGGTTTCGTCCTGGGTTCCGGTGTATCCGACCGTCAGGTCCTCGAGGGTGCGCGCGCCCGCTCCACCGGCCGCAGCCACCTCGGCCTGCGTCGCCGCAGTCAGGGGCACGTTGTGTGCTGCCGCAGCAGCGACGGCGACGGCGTAGGACTCCGGCGAGACAACAACAGAACCGTCCGGAGCCATCCGCACGTCGGCCCCAGCGCCCAGCATCTCGTTGAGGGCGCGGAAGTCGGGGATGCCGGCGAGGTCGAACGCGACGGCGCTGCCCGCGACCGGGGCACTCGGCGCAGTGGTCGGCTCCTCGATCCTGGTGGTGGCGCCGATGGCGGCGTCACTGGTCAGACCGACGGGCTCGACGGTGGCACCGAAGAGGTAGGAGTAACTCCAAGCGGAGACGTCGTACATCGACGGCACCTTCGCGGAGATGTCGTAACCAACGTCGAGCAACGCGTTGGCCAGACCGCGGAGCGGCTGATGCATATCCACGACATAGGACCCGGCGGGGTACGTCGTGTCCCCCACGGTGGTCTGTGCGTCGAGGGTGCCGACCTCAATCTGGTTGAAAAGCAGGTGCTTGATCATCCGGTCTGCGTCGGTCTGCGACCGTTGGTCCTCCCCACGGGGGATGACATAGGCGCGGGGGTACTCGACCGGGTTCTGGTCATCGGCCGCATCCCACAGCGGCTTCCACTCGTCAGGTCCGGCGACGTCGGCGATGTTGTCGCCGGTCAGTTGGATCTTCGGCTCACCCGCGACACCGCGCCGGAAGATCTCGATCTGGTTGTCGAGCATGTCTTCGTCGTTCGTGGTGACGTAGTCGACCAAGCTTTCGATGGTCTGAACGGCGACGGCGGTGTTGACGGCGGCGTTGACGGGATTCTGCGTGGTCCCCGAGCGTGGCACCGGCAGTTCGACGGTGGTGGTGACAGCGCCGTAGTAGGCGGTGTACTGGGCGGTGAACACCGGCGGGTAGTCATCCCAGCCCGAAGCCGTGTCGCGGTACGGGATGATGATTTTCGAGGCGGGGAGCGGGTTGCCGGGGATCGCGGCGTCCAGCATCTCTCGCTCCACCTGGAGGGCGGCGGCGTACCCGTGGCCGATGAAGAGGTCGTACTCATAATTGTCACCGTGCGGCGGGCCGCAGGGCTCGATCTGCAACACGTTCGTGTAGCCGTGCAGGTCAGCTGAGTAGAGCGGCTGGACGGCTTGGGCGACCTTGGCGAAAGCGACACCTTCTGGGGTGGTGCTGGTGATCATGTCGCGGTTGATGTCGAGGCCCAGGACGCCAGGGCGCTGCCCGATCGTGCGGCCGTCGGGGTT
>CBDTZB010000582.1:0-2159 GCA_965364795.1 uncultured Nocardioides sp. | reverse complement strand
GCCGGCGCGGGGACGCGCCTCGTCGCGATACTTCGTCTGGATCTGGTAGATCGAGAGGGGCAGGTCCTTGTAGGAGTTGTAGAGGTCCTTGACCACAAGGGTGAACATCTCCTCGTGGGTGGGGCCGAGAAGGTAGTCGCCACCCTTGCGGTCCTTGAGGCGAAACAGGTTGGGGCCGTACTCCGTCCATCGTCCCGTGGCGTCGTAGGGCTCGCGCGGGAGCAGTGCGGGGAACGACACCTCCTGGGCGCCGATGGATTCCATCTCCTCGCGGATGACCGCCTCGATGTTGCGCAGCACCTTCAACCCCAGCGGCAGCCACGTGTAGATGCCGGGTGCGGCCCGGCGGATGTAGCCCGCACGGACCAGGAGGCGGTGGCTGGGCACCTCGGCGTCGGCCGGATCGTCTCTAAGGGTGCGTACGAACAGGGTCGACATCCGGGAGATCATGGCGTCAGGCTACTGGCGAGCCTTCGTGAGCTGTGAGCGCGTTCCCCCAACTCCGAGACCAGCAAGCACGTGGCAACCCTCCGGCGCCACGGATCCCGCCTGAAGGACTTCTTGGACCTCAGTCGCGAGTGGCGGCGTAGGCCGCCTTGATCATGGGGAATTGAAGGGGAAGTCGAGCGACCGAGCCGGCGAGTAGGGGCTTGTTGCCCGACTGTCCGGCGGCCACGCTCATCTGCACGTTCGCTGGAAAGACACCGACCAGCAGCCCCACACTCCCCCAACCCGCCGCCTTGCGGGTGGCCGGCACGAGCAGTCCGGCCGCTAACACGAGCTCGGCCACACCGCTGCCGATGATCACCTCACGCTGCTTGGGCACCCACTTGGGCATGATGCCGCGATAGACCCCTGGTTTCACCAGATGAATGGTCCCGGAGACCGCGAAGATGCCGGCCAGGACCTGAGTGCCGCGAGTGAGAGCCACCCCCGGAGTGTGTCAGAACATGACGGTGGAGAACCGGGCCGTCTCCTCGAAGCCGACGCGCCGATAGGCCCGGCGGGCCGGGGTGTTCCACTCATTGACATACAACGAAACGGTGGGGGCGATAGACCGCTGCACCAGTGCCACCACGGCGGCCATGCCGGTCACCGCCAGCCCCTCGCCGCGTCGCTCTGGTGCGACCCAGACGCCCTGGATCTGAGCCGCCTCCTTGGTGGCGCACGAGACTTCGGCTTTGAAGATGAGTTTGTCGCCATCGAAGCGGGCGAACGACCATCCCCGCGTCATGAGTTGGGTGACTCGGGCGCGGTAGAGGTCGGCGTTTCCGTTGGTCTCCGGGGAGATGCCCACCTCTTCGGTGTACATGGCGACACAGGCGGGGTAGAGCAACGGCATGTCAGCACGGGCGGTGCGCCGCACCATCCGGTCGGGCGCCACCAGGGGTGGGCCATCCATGACCAAGTGGGGTTGTTGCCACCGGGTGTCCCGCGGTTTACCCCACGTCGGTGCCACGACGTTCCAGAAGGCACGGACGATCTCGTGCGGGCCCACGATGGTGGTCGCCGTACGGTTGCGACTCAGGGCCCGTTCGGCGAAAGCCTTGGCGTCACTGACGGTGGCTTGAATCGGCACCAGGTTCGCGCCCACATGGCAGGCGGCCACCAACTCGCCCTGATCGAAGCGGCCCCAGACCTCTCCCCCGAGCCACCGCGGTTCGAGGTTGGTGGTGATGGCGCGGTGGATGGCGAAGACGTTGACGACCGGATCCTGCTCCGCGAGGCGGAGGAACGCCTCAAGGTCGGAGGATCCCAACGGATGCACTCCGTGTCGCGTGGTCGGCACGGTCAGAGCCTACGATCACGCGGCTCCACCTCCCCACCCACCTGCCGTCGAGCAGGTCGGGAGCCGCGCTGTCTCAGCCGATCGAGATGTCAGCGCTGGAGCCCTCGACCGATTCCATGCCCTCGGCGATCCGCAGGGCCTCCTCGATCAGGGTCTCGACGATCTTCGACTCGGGGACGGTCTTGATGACCTCACCCTTGACGAAGATCTGGCCCTTGCCGTTGCCCGAGGCCACGCCGAGGTCCGCCTCGCGCGCCTCACCGGGACCGTTGACGACGCATCCCATGACTGCCACCCGCAGCGGCACCTCAAGACCCTCAAGTCCGGCGGTGACCTCCTCGGCGAGCTTGTAGACGTCGACCTGGGCCCG
>CBDTZB010000581.1:0-2162 GCA_965364795.1 uncultured Nocardioides sp. | reverse complement strand
TCCCGCGAGGCCCTCGCCTCACGTTACGGATGTCAACCAGACTGGGGGCAGTCCCCTTGGAGGTCGGCCGCGGAGTGCGTCGAGAGGTCGGTGCCCTTGGGCAGGTACTGGCGCAGGAGCCCGTTGGTGTTCTCGTTGGAGCCGCGCTGCCAGGGAGCGTGTGGGTCGCAGAAGTAGATCGGGATCCCGGTCGCCGTCGTGAAGCTGGCGTGGGTCGACATCTCTGCACCTTGGTCCCAGGTGATCGACCGTCGCAGCTCGGCTGGCAGGTCCTCGATGGCCCCGCGCATCGCGGCCTCGACCGTCACAGCCGACCGGCCTCCGTCGAGGTGCAGCAGGAGCACGAGACGAGTGCTGCGCTCCACCAGCGTGCCGACCGCGCTGCGGCCTCCCGCTCCAAGGATCAGATCACCCTCCCAGTGGCCGGGCACGGCGCGGTCCTCGATCTCGGCGGGACGCGCGGAGATGTTGACCATCCCCGGAATCCGGCCTCGCCGCTCGGCGGTGCCGCGCTTCTTGCGGCTGGTCCGCCCCGAGCGCAGGCACCTGGCCAGCTTCCGGCGAAGTTCCCCACGGCCCTGGACGAACAGCGACTGGTAGATCGTCTCGTGGCTCACCCGCATCTCCGGGTCGTCCGGGAAGTCCAACGGCAGACGTCGCGCGATCTCGTCCGGCGACCACAGCTCAGTCAAGCGCTTGGTCACCTCGTCGAGGAGTCGGCCGGCCCGAAGCTTGCAGGGCTTGGGACGTCGAGCTGCGTCGCGCGCCCGTTGATGGGCAGCCCACGCCGAGTAGCACGCGCGTCCGCCGTTGGCCGCGACTTCTCTGGTGACCACCGAGGGGACACGGCCGAGCCCTCGAGCGATCGCGCTCAGCGATTCGCCCGCGCGGACCCCCACGAGGATCTCCTCGCGGTCAGCGATGCCCAGGCAGCCCGGCCGTGGCTCCCACGAATCTGCAACCCCGGCCACGAACCGGCCGTGGTTGACCATCAGTCCGACCATCTGCGCCGTGCAACCGATCTCCCGGGCGATGTCCACGAACCGCCACCCCCGGGCTCGTAGTCGGAATGCGAGCTGCTTCTGCTCGTGGGTGAGGATGCCGGCCATGACGTTGCTCCTGTGATGAGGCTTCTCGGATCATCACAGGCCGGTGCGCCCACCGGTGGATTCCGCCCATCCTGAAATCGGCGTCAGTTTTCTTCGCGGCGGAGCTCGACCGCCCACAGCGATGATGGTCGACTATGTCGACGCGAACAAGGACGAGTTCGGGGTCGAGCCGATCTGCGATGTGCTGCAGTTCGCCTCCTCGACGTACTACGCCGCGAAGAAGCGGGTGGCATCGGCCCGGTCGATGCGTGACGCGGTGTGGCTGCCGATCATCTTGGCGCTGTGGACGGCCAACTACCAGGTCTACGGCGTACGCAAGATGTGGAAGGCCATGGGCCGGGCCGGGCACACCGACCTCGGCCGCGACCAGGTCGGCCGTCTGATGGGCGAACTTGGCATCCAAGGCGTACAGAAGCGTCTGACCCGCAAGACCACCCGGCCCGACGCCACAGCGGACCGGCATCCGGATCTGGTCGACCGCAAGTTCACCGCCGAGCGGCCCAACGCCCTCTGGGTGACCGACCTCACCCTGGTGCCCACGTGGTCCGGGGTGGTCTACGTGTGCTTCATCATCGACGCGTACTCACGGATGATCGTGGGGTGGCGTGCCACCACCCACATGCGCACCACGATGGTGTTGGACGCACTCGAGATGGCCCGCCACGCCCGAGGTGCTCGGCTTGAAGGACTGGTGTGTCACTCGGATGCGGGCAGCCAGTTCACCTCGATCCGCTACGGCGAACGGATCGACGAGCTCGGCGCCCGACCCTCGATCGGGTCGGTCGGCGACTCCTACGACAACGCGCTCGCCGAGGCCGTCAACTCGTTGTACAAGACCGAGCTGATCCGCAACCAGGGCCCCTGGAAGGGCGTTGACGACGTCGAGCTGGCCACGCTCGGCTGGGTCCACTGGTTCAACACCGCAAGGATTCATGGGACGCTCAACGACATCCCGCCAGTCGAGTTCGAAGCCGCCTATCGTGCAATACAGGACGCCAACCAACCGGTTGGAATCCAATAGTCAGAGTCTCCACAGAACCCAGTGCGGTTCAC
>CBDTZB010000580.1:0-2167 GCA_965364795.1 uncultured Nocardioides sp. | reverse complement strand
GGCCGGGACAGGGACGAGAAGTCCATCCGCTCCCCCGACGCGATCATCGCGGCGGTCCAGCGGCTGATCTCCGAACGCTCCATCCCGTTGAGGAGGATGGCCATCGCGAGGGCAGCCATCTGCTCGTCCGCCACGTCGCCTTGCGTGTAGGCGTTGATGACCCAGTCGATCTGGCTGTCAGTGAGTTGGTGGCCATCGCGCTTGGCGGTGATGACTTCAACGGCGTCGTGCTGCATGGGATGACCCTAATGCCGATCGCCCGCGGTGGAGCCGCCACCTCCGGGCTCAGGTTCTGACCTGAACCTCGCTGAAGCCTCGCAGCACGAAAGTGCCGCGGGGCTTCGGTGCTTGGGCCAGTTCGAGGTCGGGGTGTTGGGCGAAGAGTAATCCCACCGATTCGACCAGTTCCATCCGGGCCAACGGTGCGCCCAAGCAGAAGTGCACGCCAGCCCCGAAGGCGAGGTGAGCGTTAGGACTGCGAACGGGGTCGAAAGCGTTGGGGCGGTCGAAAGCCGCCGGGTCCCGGTTGGCCGACCCCAGCAAAGCTGCGACCTTCTCTCCCGCTTCGATGCTCACCCCTGCGACCTCGGTCGCAGCAGTGGCTGTCCGCCCGAAGAGTTGCAGGGCTGAGTCGAAGCGCAGCATCTCCTCAACTGCGACGGCCACGTCCGGGCCGGGCTTCTGGGACTGTTGCAGCATCGACACGAGCCCGTTGCCGAACACGTTGACCGAAGCCTCGTGACCTGCGTTGAGCAGGAGTACGACAGTCGCGACCACCTCGTCCTCGGACAGGTCGGTGGCGGCCAGGTCGCTGATCAGGTCCGCCTGGGGTGCCGCTCGACGGTGGGCCAGGAGGTCTCGGACCAGGGCGGCGAAGTCGGCGCCGGCGCGAACGGCCTCGTCAACCACCTGCGCGGCCGGCTCGAGCTCATACATCCGGACGATCGACTGCGACCAGCGCCGCAAGTCCTCAACGTGTGCCTCCGGGACCCCCAGCAACTCGGCGATGACCAGGACGGGGAGGGGTTCGGCGTACGCCCCCAGGACATCGAAGCTCTCTCCCGCTTCCTCAAGGAGTTCGGCGGCCAGTTCCTGGACCCGTGGCCGGAGCCGCTCGATGTGCCCTCGGTTGAAGGCGCCCGAGACGAGCCGACGCATCCGGGTGTGTTCGGGGGGCTCGTTCTCCATCATCTGGTTGCGGTGCAGGACGTTGAACGGTTCTAGGTAGTCGACCGGTTCGCGGTCCGCCCAGATCCGGCCCAGCGCCCGGTTGCGTAGTACCGCTCCGGCGGCCGCGTGGGAGAAGGCGAGGTACATACCGCTGGCCTCGTGCCACGCCACCGGGTGGCGCTCTCGCTCGAGGGCGAGCGTCGGATAGGGATCGAGCAGGAACTCCGGATCGTTCAGATCAAGCGAGGTTGTCGGGACCGAAGGCATCGGGCAGCACCTCCTGCATCGACCGCACCCCACGCACCGTCATCACCAGCAGGTCAGGCCCCCCGAACTCGAAAAGGAGCTGACGACACCGCCCGCACGGCATCAGGATCTCGCCGGCTCCGTCGACGCAGACGAAGTGGGTCAGACGACCGCCTCCCGTCCTCTGCAGATCGCTCACCAATCCGCACTCGGCGCACAACCCCACCCCGTAGGACGCGTTCTCGACATTGCACCCACTCACAACGCGTCCGTCGTCCACCAGCGCGGCCGCGCCGACCGGGAACTTCGAGTACGGTGCGTAGGCGTGGCCCATCGCCTCGATCGCCTCCTGTTGCAGCGCCGACCAGTCACCGGGCACCGGCGCTTCCATCAGCCGGCGCTCCCCTTGCGGTAGGTCTGGCCGTCCGCCGCGGGCATGCGCAATCGCTGTGATGCCAAGGCCAGGACCAGCAAAGTCGCGATGTAGGGCGTCATCCCAGCGAACTCGCGAGGAACTTCGTCGGTCAGCAGGAACCACAGCAGGAACGCCACACCACCGGCGGCGAACACGATCCCGGAGGTACGCCGGCCGCGATAGATCCGTAGCGCGGCGAAGGCGAACAACCCGACCGCCACGATCAGCAAAAGGGCGTGAATGGTGTCCGAGGACCGCAGCGGAAGGCTGTCGGTGTAGCCGAACATCAGCGACCCGGTCAGGATCCCGCTCGGACGCCAGTTGCCGAAGATCATG
>CBDTZB010000579.1:0-2182 GCA_965364795.1 uncultured Nocardioides sp. | reverse complement strand
GGCCCGCGCCACACATCATCACCCGTGAGTGATCACACTTTTCAGATGTTCAGGAGAGCGTCACCGAGTTGATGACCACGGGGGTCTTCGGACGATCGCGACCATCGGTCGGCGTGGCCTCGATGTCGTCGACAACGCGCTGGCTGGCCTCGTCGGCCACCTCGCCGAAGATCGTGTGACGACGGTTGAGGTGCGGCGTCGGTCCGGCAGTGATGAAGAACTGCGAGCCGTTGGTGCCCGGACCCGCGTTGGCCATGGCCAGCAGGTAGGGACGGTCGAAGCTGAGCTCGGGGTGGAACTCGTCCCCGAACTGGTACCCGGGGCCACCGGTGCCGGTTCCCTGCGGGTCCCCGCCCTGGATCATGAAGCCCTGGATGATGCGGTGGAAGACAACACCGTCATAGAAGTTGCCCGTGGTCTTCTGACCGGTCTTGGAATCGGTGTATTCCTTGGTGCCACCGGCCAGGCCCGTGAAGTTCTCCACGGTCTTGGGAGCCTGCTCGTCGAACAGGTTGATGACGATGTCACCCAGCGTGGTGTGCAGTGTGGCGGTGCTCATAAGCGATCCTCTTTCATGGAAGTGTCTTGAGATTCAATGGACAAACCTACCTGACCTGCCGCGCACCGGCCGCCCGCGGACCCGAGACCCGGTAGCGTGGTAACTGCTCGATCACGAGCTACACCCAAGTTGGAGGAACTGTGAAGAAGTCCAAGAAAGAACTCAAGAAGGCTGCCGCGCACTCTGCCGCCGCCGCAGGCGACATCCGTCAGAGCGCCCAGAGCGCCCTGAACGAAGCCGTGGCAAAGGCCAATGACCTGTTGTCGGAAGCACACAAGGCCGCCGGACCCATGGCGCATGACGCCAAGGTCCGCACCGCCGATTTTGCTGCCAAACGACTGGATGCCTGGGAGCCACACATCAAGGACGCGATGGACAAGGTCTCTCCCGCTGTTGACGCAGCCAGGGACCGGATCTCGGACGATTTCCTGCCGAAGCTGCAGGGGCTGTTGAACGAGGCCGCCGAGAACCCAGCCATCGCCGAGGCCAGCAGCCGTGGCAAGGCAGCTGTGAAGGCGTTGAAGGGCGAACTGGAACCGCCGAAGAAGAAGAGCAAGGGCAAGAAGTTCGTCAAGTTCGTCGCCATCTCGGCGATCGTTGCCGGAGCCGTCGCCGCTGTGCGGCATTTCCTCACACCCAAGGATGATGGCTGGACAGCCCACGAGCCGTCCAAGGCTTACGTGAACAACAACGACACCTTCGCCAAGGCCGCCAAGGTGGCCGGTGACAACGCCGAGGCCGCAGCCTCCAAGGTCGAGGACGAACTGGTCACGGACGGCGCGCCGGCACCCACGGACGACTTTGATGGCGCCAAGGATGCTCCTGCCCCGCAGGATGCGGTCGCAAACGCCGACGTCGAGAACACCGACAGCGGCTACGGCGATGGCTCCTACGTCGGCGAGACCCCGCCGGAAGGATTCACCATCAAGGGCAATGAGCGCTCGAAGAAGTACCACCTCGCGGGCTCGGGCGGCTATGACCGCACCATCGCCGAGGTCTGGTTCAACTCCGAAGAGGCAGCGGAGAAGGCTGGCTTCACGCGCGCACAGCGCTGAGTGAATTCCCGTGTAGTGCCCACCGTCCCGCTCCGGGGCGGTGGGCACTTTGCTGTCACGGCGTGCAAGCGGGGCTAACCTCAGGTCCATGACTTGGCTCGTGACGCTCGCGTGCGCACTGTCAGCTGCGGGCCACCTGCGTTTCGTGGTGCCCCGATTGGGTGAGCCAGTCCTGGCGGATGACGATCCCCCGCCACACTACGCACAGCTTGCTCCGCTCGGACACGTCGCCTTCCTCGCCCTCGCGGTGTTCGTCATGGCCCAGGTGCTCCATGTGGTACCGATGACCCATTTTGGCGCCTGGTTCGGCTATCTCGGGGCTGGCGCGGCACTGGTCTGGGTGGATCTGCGCACCACGTGGCTGCCTCGCACACTGAACAATCTCTGCCTTGCCCAGGTTGTCATCGGGCTGGCCGGTCTTGCGCTTTACGACTGGCAGACGTCGCTGGCAGCACTGGCCGGGGGTCTGGCCGCCTTTGGGCTCTTTCACCTCGTGTGGCGCTACAGCACATCCTTTGGATACGGAGATGTACGCCTGGCCGCGATCGTCGGCGCCCTAGGAGCGCTC
>CBDTZB010000578.1:0-2189 GCA_965364795.1 uncultured Nocardioides sp. | reverse complement strand
AGCCTGTTGGTACGTCAACCTCTTTGCGCGGCGCCGCTTCGACGCTCTCAACGGTGCGAAGGCACGCGGGTAGCAGAAGCGAGTGGATCGCGGCAGAACCGGATGGCCGCGCAGCTCCAGAAGCGTTCACGCTACGCGGCAGATGGGCTCGACCCAGCGACGTACGACTCCGACGTTCGCGGGCAGATGGTCGAACTCGTGACGGCCGAGGCGGGGCGCATCCTCTAGCCCGCTCATCAGCATGACCGCGACTCGCGGCATGTGCAGACGGTTTTGGACCGACTGACTCTCAGCGAGCCAACCACTCGCGGCCATCCACTTGGAACCTCATCTGGGGCCGTCGCCGCCCTAGGACGGTACGCCTCGATTCGAGGGAACCCTCCCCTCGAAGGTAGGCGTGTACCACCTGGACGAGTTCGCGAAGGTGATCCGTCGCGTACTCATCGTCGCCGGAGAAATCGTCCATCTCGCGGATGCTGAGATTCGGTTCCAGGAAGAAAAATGCTTCAAGCCATTCGGGATCGAGTGTTAGCCCTGCCGCGCGATCAGGGTGGGTTCGGCTTGTGAATCGGATCCGTGCCATGCCTGGCTGCGAGTCATGAGGATCGAGAAGGAACTCGCCGTTCTCACCGAGCACCTCCGCCGATACGCGAAGCATCAACTGCTCGTAGTGCTCCCGGTGCTCTGCTGCCCGCATGAACTGAGTATCGCCGAGCGACCCTCAACGAGGCCACCGACCCGGATGGACGACACATCCGCTCATCGGCACGACCGCACGCCATCAGCGGCATGAGCGGATGCGACGGTCAAGCCTTGGCGGCCTCGGAGCGGACCCAGGCGTCGAACTGCTCCGCATGCTCCCTCTGGTTAGGCATGACGTTCGTCAGCGCGTAAGTCAACTGTGACTCCAGGGCATCGGACGGGCCATCGACCATGAGCAGAAGTGCCTCGGCACGGGCGAAGAGGACTCCGAAGTTGGCCCGCTGCATCATGCCCAGGTCACCTTGACGTAGACGCGCCAGCATCGCCTCACGCGAAAACATCGAGTCGAGCACCGGCCAACCCGCCCGGTCCAGTTGGACGTTCATGTCCTCGACAGCAGTCCGGGCCGACGCGTCATCTGTGACCTCCCACCAGCCGTCTTTCCGCTGAGGAGTGCCTTCCGGGTGAAGCCGTTCCCGATAGAGCCCCAAGGATTCCGTCACTGACTTCGGCATCGCCGCACCGAGCCCTTCGGCGGTCCAGCGCAACCATGGTTCGGGCGCGAACGAAAGGTTCACGACGCATGTAACTCGGTCCGCGCTGCTGAACGATGAGGACTGAACGTTGACCACAGCCCAGTCGTCATCGTCCGACGACTTTCGCCACGTGGGGGTTGAACCCTTGTAGCCCTGGCCCCGTGCCGCAGGAGCAAGTCCATCTCGGAGCGCGGCCTTCAAGGCCTGCTGGGCGGTCATCCCTCAACCTTTCCACACCAGGCGAGTTGAGACCGCTCATCGGCACGACCGCGCACTGTCGGCGGCAGAACCGGACGCATCACTCCAACGGAACCGGCAGAATCTGGAGCAGCCGTTCAACGACAGAGACGAGTTCGCTGGCTCCGCCGTTAGCGAGGCGTTCGAGGTCGCCCCGCGCCTGGTCGAGCCCGTCAGCGGCGAGTTGGCCCTCCAACTGGTCTCCGTCGGCCTTCCACCGAGTCAGGTGCGGGTGCACGGCGAGGCACCGGGACAACACCGCCACGGTGTCGGCGGCCTTCGTCAGTTGAATCAGAGTCTCGTCCCACTGCGCCTCATCCACAGAGACAGCCTAGGCGGCCGTCGCCCACCCGATCCCCGGCGCGACCGCGCGCCATCAGCGGCAGAACCGGATGGCCGCGTGCGCACGCTACGCGGCAGATCCGCGCGCGCTGACGCGCACACTATGCGGCAGATCCGTGCGCTTCTGGATACCTGTCACGGCGGTCCACACCTATGATGCGCGGATGAGGTGGTCGATCGCCGTAGTCGTTGTTGTCGCGCTCACGATTGGCGCGGCGTTGTATGTCCGGGTCGGGTGGTCCCGAATGGAGACGGCTTGTTCGAGTGACGCTCCCGGCGAGTCTCGGCCCAGCGGGGTGGCGTACGGCTGGACCTGGCAGCCAGTCGGATTTGCCTGTACATACTCGGACGGCTCCACCGAAACGTCCCTTT
>CBDTZB010000577.1:0-2190 GCA_965364795.1 uncultured Nocardioides sp. | reverse complement strand
GTCCCCGAGACGCCGGGCAGCATCAGATCGAGCAGCACGATGTCGGCGCCGTTGCGGTCGAACTCGCTCAGCGCAGCGTTGCCGTCCGCGGCGATCGCGACCTCGAACCCCTCCTTGCGCAGGAGATAGGACAGTGCGTCGCTGTAGCTCTCTTCGTCTTCGACGACAAGTACCCGCGTCACGGGTTCTCCTTCGCTGGTGGGGTGATGCTGGGGGAGGGGCTCTCGGCTTCAGTGTCGGGTGTGGCGGGTTCGGTCGCGTCGCCGGGTGCGGTGATCCGGTCCTGCTTCGGGGCGATGGGGAGCGTGAGGGTGAAGGTCGAGCCTTGACCTTCCTCGGACCAGACGCGTACGTCGCCCCCGTGCGTGGCCGCCACGTGCTTGACGATCGACAGGCCCAGGCCGGTGCCGCCGGTGGAGCGGTGCCGAGCGGGATCGACGCGGTAGAAGCGCTCGAAGATGCGGTCGATCTCAGTGCGGGGGATGCCGATCCCCTGGTCGACCACGGAGATCTCGACCGACCCGTGATCGGTCTTGGTCGTCAGCGCCACGGTCGAGTTCGGTTCGGAGTAGGTGACGGCGTTGGCCACCAGGTTCGCCACGGCCGCGGTCACCTGCTCCTCGTTGCCGTAGACCTCGAGGTCCGAGAAGCCGCCGGCGACCACGGAGATCCGCTTGTTCGCCGCGTCGATCGCGCTGGTGTCGACGGCGATCTTGATCACCTGATCCAGGCCGACTCGACGAGGCATCTCGAGGGGCTCATCGCCCTGCAGCCGGGACAGTTCGATGACCTGCTGCACCAGCTTCGAGAGCCGGTCGCTCTCGGTCAGCATCCGCCCGGCGAACCGTTCGACGGCCTCGGGGTCGTCCGAGGCGTCCTGGACGGCTTCGGAGAGCAGTCGGATCGCGCCGACGGGAGTCTTGAGTTCGTGACTGACGTTGGCCACGAAGTCGCGGCGTACGGCCTCCACGCGGCGTTCGCGGGTGCGGTCCTCCACCAGCACCAGGATCAGGCGGCTTCCCAGAGGGGCCACCCGAGCGGTGACCTGACGGGCCGGTGCGTGGCGGCGGGCGATGACCAGGTTGGTCTCCCGGATCTGACCGTCGCGGCGTACCTGCGTGATCAACTCGGCCAACTCATCCGACTCCAGGCGCATGCCCCGCACCAGCCCCCAGGAGTACGCCGGCGCCGAGGCCTTGAGCACCACGTCACCGTCGTCGATCACCACCGCGCTGCTGCGCAGGACCGAGAGAACGGCCGCAACGCCGGCCGGCACCACCGGCTGCTCCACGTGGGGGACACGGGACTGCTGCCGATCGCTGATGTGCCAGGCCAGCACCGCACCGCCGGCGAGAAGTGCTCCCAGCGCGGCGGCGATGAAGGATTGCGTCGTTGGATCCACCCCTGGATCGTACGACCGTCGGAGGCCCGCAACCGACCAACGGACACGTCCGCCGCCCAACGTTCACTGCTCGTTCACATGCCCCACGTGTGCCGGTAGTGCACGCCGATTAATGTCGAGGACATGCGCGAAGCCTTTCAGGAAGAACTAGATGCCGTTTTCGTCGACCTCGCCACCATGTGTCGTCACGTGGAGACCTCGGTCGGCCTAGCCACCCAGGCGTTGCTCAACGGCGACGGTGAGATCGCCGAAAGCGTGATCTCTGGGGACGAGTTGATCGACCGGGAGCGCGAAGAGCTCGAGGAAGCAGCCTTCTCCATCCTCTCCCTGCAGCAGCCCGTCGCCGGCGACCTACGCACGGTCGTGGCCGCGCTGCGGATGGTCACCGAGCTCGAGCGGATGGGTGACCTGTCGGTGCACGTGGCCAAGATCGCCCGCCTGCGTCTGCCGGAGATCGCGGTGCCCGACGAGATCCGCCCGACCCTTGCACGGATGGGCGAGGTCGCCGAAACGATGGTGGCCCGGGTCAGCGACATCATCGCCACCCGCAACGTGGAGGCCGCCATCGATCTGGGCCGCGCCGATGAAGAGATGGATCAACTGCGTCGCGCGAACTTCACCGAACTCCTCAGCGACTCCTGGGAGCACGGCGTCGAGGCAGCGGTCGACATCGCCCTGCTCGGCCGGTACTACGAGCGGATCGCCGACCACGCAGTCTCGATCGCCAAGCGCGTGGTCTTTGTGGTCACCGGGCAGAACCCGCGCACGATCAAGTCCTGACGGGCGCG
>CBDTZB010000576.1:0-2197 GCA_965364795.1 uncultured Nocardioides sp. | reverse complement strand
CGAATTCCGGTACCGGCCCGATCACCTCGAGTCCGGGCACGACCTCGCCGATCGGCAGGGGTCGGACCGCTCCTGGAGGCACGCCCTGCTCCGCACGCCAGGTCGCCAGTTGTTCGGCCGAGTGGGCGTAGACGATCCGCCCCAGACCCACCCATCCGTGCGCCGCGGCACACATCGGACAGTGTTCGCCGGTGGTGTAGACGGTGGCGTCCCGTCTCTCTTCAGGCGTGAGGTTCTGTGCGGCCCAGCGGGCGATCTCAAACTCGGGGTGCGCAGTAGCGTCGCCTGAGCCGACGCGGCTGCGAGCCTCGGTCAGCACCGATCCGTCGCCTCCGACCAGGAGCGATCCGAACGGTTCGTCGCCGGCCTCGAGCGCCTCAGCCGCCAGCTCGACGCAGCGGTGGAGGTGATGGATGTCGTAGCCGCTCATTTGCTCTCATGCCCCAGGTCCGCGTGCTCGTCACGCAACTGCCGCTTGAGGATCTTGCCGCTCGGGTTCTTGGGTAGGGCCCCAGCCACGACGACGTACTTCGGGGTCTTGAATCCGGCCAGCACGGATCGGCTGTGTTCGATCACGGCCTCCGAGGTCACCTCAGCGCCAGTCTTGGGTACGACGACCGCCACCACCGCCTCCACCCACCTCGGGTGGGCAACCGCGAAGACGGCGACCTCGGCGACACCCGGCATGGTGTAGATCGCCTCCTCGACCTCGCGGCTGGCGACGTTCTCTCCACCGGTCTTGATCATGTCCTTCTTGCGGTCCACGACGTAGAGGCGACCGGCCTCATCGACGTACCCCAGGTCCCCCGAGTGGAACCAGCCGTTGCGGAACGCCTCGGCAGTTTTGGCCTCATCGTTGTAGTACCCCAGGGTCGCGTGCGGGGAACGGTGCACGATCTCGCCAACCTCGCCTGGCGGCAACGTCACGTCGGAGTCGTCCACGATGCGGGTTTCGACGTTGAGCACCGCGCGGCCCGCGGACCCGGGTGCGGTGAGTTGCTCCTCCGGGCCGAGCATCGTGGCCAGCGGAGACATCTCGGTCTGGCCGTAGAGGTTCCACAGATCCACATCAGGCAGACGCTCGGCCATCTCCCTGAGGATCTCGACCGGCATCGCGGAGGCGCCGTAGTAGCCCTTGCGCAACGACGACAAGTCGGCGCTCTCGAACTCCGGCGCCCGCAACAGTCCGATCCACACCGTGGGTGGAGCGAAGAACTTGGTGATGCGGTGCTCCTCGATGGCCGTCAGCACCGCTGATGGGTCGGGGCCGGGCAGGAGCACGCTCGTGCAGCCCAGATACATGTCGACGCCGAAGAAGACATCGAGTTGGGCGGTGTGGAAAAGGGGCATCGAGTGGAGTTCCACATCGTCGACGTGCATGGACGCATCCACTACGCAGGAGACGTACTGCCACATCAGAGCCCGGCTCGAAAGGAGCGCTCCCTTGGGGCGCGACTCGGTCCCAGAGGTGAACATCATCCGAATCGGATCGTCGTCTGCCACCTGCACCTCGGGCGGGGTGGCCTCTCGATCGAACCACTCCTGAGCGTCGACCCAGCCGTCAGGCACCTCGGTGTCGGCGAGCCGGATTAACGCCCGAGTCGTCACGTCCGTCCCCTGGGCCAGCGCCTCCTGGCCCACGTCGAGCAGCCCGTCCTCGACCACAAAGGCGATGGCGCCACTGTGCTGCAGGATGAACGCCACCTCAGCCGCGCCCAGCATGTAGTTGATGGGCACCAGGACCACCCCGACCCGGGCTGCCGCGAAGTCCAGTACCCCGAACTGCCAGCAGTTGTGGCTCAACAGAGCCAGTCTGTCGCCCTTCTCCAGACCCGCCGCTGCGATGGCCGCTGCGGCGTGGTCGACCAACCGATCGAACTGAGCGAACGTGATGCGCGCGTCCCCGTCGATGATCGCGAGCTTGTCGGGAAGCCGCTGTGCCGTACGCCGCGGCAGGTCGCCGAGGGAGTGCTGCCGGGCTTGGGCGACGAGCGCCAAGGTGGTCGCCGCGCTCGCGGAGTTCGTCTCAGGGGTCATAGCCCCGGAACCTACGCTGATCGACCGGTCCTGTCAGTGCCCCGCGGGAAGGAATCCAGTGGCCTGGTAGTTGTCTGGGTGTGACCCACACCAGCAACGAGCACTTCGACCTGATCATCGTCGGCAGCGGATCGGGAAACTCGATCCCGGAATTCCTCTC
>CBDTZB010000575.1:0-2204 GCA_965364795.1 uncultured Nocardioides sp. | reverse complement strand
GGTTGAAGGGGTGGTCCAGCGAGCCCATCGGGGTCGACTTGGTGACCTTGCCGGGCTCGGAGGTGGGGGAGTACTGACCCTTGGTGAGGCCGTAGATCCGGTTGTTGAACAACAGGATCGTCATGTTGATGTTGCGGCGCAGGGCGTGGATCAGGTGGTTGCCGCCGATGGACAGCGCATCGCCGTCACCGGTGACGACCCACACGTTGAGGTCCTCCCGAGCGGTCGCGATGCCCGTAGCGATGGTGGGGGCCCGACCGTGGATCGAGTGGAACCCGTAGGTGTCGAGGTAGTACGGGAAGCGCGAGGAGCAGCCGATGCCGGAGACGAAGACCATGTTCTCGCGGCGCAGGCCCAGCTGCGGCAGGAACGACTGGACGGCCTTGAGGACGGCGTAGTCGCCGCACCCGGGGCACCAGCGGACCTCCTGGTCAGAGGAGAACTCCTTGCCGGTCTGAGCCGGAGCGTCCGGGTCGACCGTAGGAACGCCTTCGGTGCCGGAACGGAAGGCGGGGATACCGAGACCGATGGTGCCATCGGTCGGGTTGGCGGTGGAGGTCACGCGCCTACCTCCTCTTTGCTGGTGGTGGAGAGATCGACGTCGATGCCCTCAGCGGCGCCGACGAGTTCACCGATCGCGTCGGCGAGGTCGGCCGCCTTCAAGGGAAGGCCGCGCACGACGTTGTAGCCGATCGCGTCGACGAGGTACTTGCCTCGCAGGAGCATCGACAACTGGCCCAGGTTCATCTCCGGGCAAAGAACCTTGTCGTAGCCCTTAAGGATGTCGCCGAGATCGTTCGGGAAGGGGTTGAGGTGGCGCAGGTGAACCTGAGCGACGTCGTACCCGGCTCGGCGTACGCGCCGGCAGCCAGCACCGATGGGACCATAGGTCGAACCCCAGCCGACCACCAGAACCTTCGCTCGGCCCGACGGGTCGTCGACCTCGAGCGGGGGAAGAGAGTCCGCGATGCGGTCGATCTTCGCCTGGCGCGTGCGGACCATGAGGTCGTGGTTGCCGGGGTCGTAGGAGATGTTTCCGTGTCCCTCAGCCTTTTCGAGGCCGCCGATGCGGTGCTCGAGACCGGGCGTGCCGGGAATGGCCCACGGACGAGCCAGGGTCTCCTCGTCGCGCAGGTAGGGCCAGAAGTCTTCGGTCTCCGTGCCGTCCTTGCCGACGGTGACGTGGTTGAGCTCCGTGGTGAAGTTCGGGTCGATGGTGGGCAGATCGGCCAGATCGGGGATCTTCCACGGCTCGGACCCGTTGGCGAGGTAGCCGTCGGAGAGGAGCATCACCGGGGTGCGGTAGGTGATGGCGATCCGGGCCGCCTCGACCGCGGCGGTGAAGCAGTCACCGGGTGACTGCGGGGCCACGATCGGGACCGGCGCCTCACCGTTGCGGCCGTACATGGCCTGCATCAGGTCGGACTGCTCGGTCTTGGTCGGCAGGCCGGTAGAGGGACCACCGCGCTGCACGTCGATGACGAGCAGAGGCAGTTCGGTCATCACGGCCAGGCCGATGGCCTCGGACTTGAGCGCGACGCCAGGGCCCGAGGTGGTGGTGACACCGAGTGAGCCGGCGAAGGAGGCGCCGATCGCGGCGCCAACCCCGGCGATCTCGTCCTCGGCCTGCAGGGTCGTCACGCCGAACGACTTGTGCTTGGACAACTCGTGAAGGATGTCCGAGGCAGGAGTGATCGGGTAGGAGCCGAGGAAAACCGGAAGGCCGGACTGCACGCCAGCGGCGACCAGACCGTAGGAGAGCGCCAGGTTGCCGGTGATGTTGCGGTAGACGCCGGGCTCCATGGGGGCGGGCTTGATCTCGTACTGCACAGCGAACGCCTCGGTGGTCTCACCGAAGTAGTAGCCAGCCTTGAAGGCCGTGATGTTCGCGTCGCGGATGTCGGGGACCTTCGCGAAACGCTTCTCGAGGAACGCAGCCGTCGACTCGGTCGGGCGGCCGTACATCCAGGACACCAGGCCGAGAGCGAACATGTTCTTCGCTCGCGACGCGTCCTTGCGAGACAGGCCGAACTCCTTGACGGCCTCGACGGTCATCCCGGTGAGGTCGATCGGGAAGACCTGGAAATCGGCCAACTGGTCGTTGGCGTCACCGAGCGTGGCCAACGGGTCAGCGTCGTACCCGGCCTTGGCGACGTTGCGCTTGGTGAAGTCGTGGGAGTCGACGATGATCGTGGCGCCCTTGG
>CBDTZB010000574.1:0-2220 GCA_965364795.1 uncultured Nocardioides sp. | reverse complement strand
GGCTCGAGGCCACCTCTTCCCGGGCGTCGATGATCCCGCTTTCCAGGGAGTACCCACGGGAGAAGAGCTTGGAGTTGCCGCTCTTGACGTAGTAGATCCGACCGTTGTGGTACGTCGCGGTGTCGGTCTCAGAGACTCCGTACGGCTGACCGTAGGGGGTGAGCCCGGAGTCGAGGTCGACGTAGCCAACGCTGGTGGAGAGGTTCGTCGCCGAGCCGATAGCGGTGTTGGAGAAGGGCCGGGAGAAGAACGCGTTGGCGCCACCGAAGTAGTGGACCTTGCCGTTCTGCACAAAGCCGTCACGCAGGCTGCTCCAGTCGATGCCGTCCAGGGCGGGGCTGCTGATGGCTGCCGGAGTACCCAAGGTAGAGCCGTCGAAGGAGACGCGGTGAAGTTCGCCGTTGCTCAAGGTGTAGTTCAGGTTCACCGGCAACTCGACGTTGACCGGTTGCGGGTTGGCCGTGCCACCGGCCACGCCGAGCACCGCGAGGCGCTGGCGGATCTCGCCGGCGAAAAGATCGGTGTCGTTCCCCACGAACAGTTGCGTGTCCGTCGCGTGCATCGCCTCGACACCGCGACCGCGGTCGCGGCCGGGGTTCCAGGACAACGGGACACCCGTGAGCGGGTCATAGGCAACGATGCCGTAGCGCTCCACAGAACCCGGCCCGTCCCGGTCACCGCGCGGGTAGGGGTTCGGGTTGTTGACCCAACGCTGGTGACCGCCCACGTAGACCGCGGAGTCGGTGATCTCGGTGGCCCAGAAGGTGTCACCACCGGTCAGGCTGCGCCACGTCGGCTGCAGGCCGTCGCCGGACTGGGTCGGCGGCAGCTCCCAGCGAGCCGCCGAGTCGCACAGCGAGTCGGCGTTCTTGTGGGCGCCGGTGCCGCTGACCACGAGATAGGAGCTGTCCGGGGAGATGTCGAGTCCACGGATCCAGGAGTCGTTGTAGACCGAAGCGCAGTCCTCGGCGTAGGAGTCGGTCGACCAGTTGGCCACCGATGGGGTTCCCTCCAAGTTGACCAGCGCCAACTGCTTGCGCGTGACCGTCCCGACCTTCTCGAAGTTGCCCGCAAGGGCGAGCCACTTGCCATCAGCCGAGGCGTCAATCTCCTGGATGTAGGTCGCATATTCGTAGCGCGACTCGGTGATCGGGAGGTTGAAGTCCGTCTGGATCGCGCCGGTGATCGGGTCAAGCGAGCCGAGGCGGGTCACCGGGTTGTTGTTGATCTGACCGAAACGGCCGGCGACGATGAGGCGGTCACCCACCAGCGCCATGTCGTTGACGACCCCGGTGGCTGAGGCGTTGAAGGAGGTCCGGATCGAGCCGTCCAGATTGAGCTGCACGATGCGCTTGCGCGTCTCGCCGTTGACCTCGGTGAAGTCACCAGCGACGTAGACCGACTGGCCGTCAGCGGCGAACTGGACCGTCTGGACTCCCGGGCGGTCACCCACCAGGCCGGAGGTGTTGGGCGTCGGGCCTCTCAGTTCGGGCGCGAAGGAGGGCACGATCTGGCCCGTTGCGGAGTTGAACATGAAGAGCCACTGACGGGTCTGGTCTGGCGACCCGCCGGCACCGTTACGGATCGAGGTGAACGAGCCACCAACGACGACCAGCGGGCCCGAGGAGTCGATGCCGTAGACGCGGCCGTTCAGTATTCGGGGCTGCTTCTGGTCCGGAGCAGGGTTGACCACGAGGTTCTGTCCGGCCTGAGCCGGAGCGGGCGTGATGGCGAGTCCACCCAGAGCGGTCAGAGCGGCCGCCAGCAGTGCTACGGCCGGGCGGCCGAGCCTGGTTCGCAGGGGAGCCTGCGAACCGTTCGTCGTGTGAGTCATGCCTTCTGCATCCTGTCCTCTGGCCGTGCGAAAGCGCCCCCATGGCGCATGGTGGAAACAGCGTGTTGACCGGTGTATCGGCTGTTAGAACGCTTGACTTGAATAGGTGTGGCTCCCAGAGCGCGGGTGTAGACCCCTTCGAGCGAGACCACACAAGCGTCCCAGTCGTACGTCTCGAGCACGGCTGCGTGGGCTTCATCGCCGCGGCGCCGCTCCGCTTCGGGGTCGGCGAGCAGCTGGTTCAACGCCCTGACAAGACCGTCCTCGTCGCCGTCGGCGAAGACACGTGCGCCGGGGCGGGCCTGGCCCACCACCTCCATGTGCGGTCCGATGTCGCTGACCACGACCGGCAGGCTGCTGCCCATGGCCTCGAGGAGGGGGAGCGG
>CBDTZB010000573.1:0-2223 GCA_965364795.1 uncultured Nocardioides sp. | reverse complement strand
GCGATGGTCGGTTCGGCAAGCTCATGTGGGATAGTTCTCTGCAAGCCCAGGTGGAGTGCCGTCGCGTAGCGGCCGCTGACGAAGTGCAGGAGGACGCTGAATCATGACCCGGACTACGCCACCGCTGACGCCCGAGCTAATCGAGCGGTTCGAGGCCACCGTCGCCCGGCCGGCGCGGTTCCCGCGAGTGAACGGACAGCTCTCAATCAGTCGGCTGGTCGGTGACGTCGACGGTGTCAGGCACCGGCGGCTGCTCAAGCCACCAGAGCGGTATTTGCAGGATGTGAGTGATCGCGATCCGTTCGTACGCCTGTAGTGGACGGTGCCCGCCTTCGATGCCCCCCAGCGTGCGGCGACCACTCCATCGCGTCCGCGAGCTCCTGGCGGGTGATCCCGCGCAACTGGCGGGCGTAGGCGATGGTCGGTCTGCCCCAGCTTCGGTTGACGCCTTGATGCGCCCCGGGGCACTAAGGGTGGCGCAACGCAGCCGTTGCAAGCAGGTCGGTGACGCGACCATCTCTGATGCAAGCCGACGGGCGTCGGATTTGGGCGCGAGCTGCGGATGCAACTAGTCGAGATCGGCGGGGTGGCGATTGCCGTACTCGCGTTCCGCCGCACGTTCCAAGATGACGCGATCAGCCGCCGACCCTGAACTGCGTCGCCACAGGTCCTAAGCCTTACGCGGACGTCCCGGTCGGGCCGACCTCACCGACCTCGCCCACGATGCGATCCGTAAGCGACTCGACCTCCGGGCGACGACTACCCTGGAGCAGCTCTAGATGACGGTCCATCCCGTCGATCCGCGCCGACAGGACCTCCATCTGCTCGCTGAGTTCCGTACGAGCCGCCAGCGCCTTCTGGAGGTCGGCGTGGACCGTCCTGATCTCGTCATGCTTGCTTCCCGTCTTGCGCAACCTTTTGTCAGTGGAAGCAAACTGTCGAAGTGGCCTTGCCTCCTGCAATCGCTGGCTCGCGCAACCCTCCGGGCGCCCCCAGCCGACACCGGGGACCGTCAAGCACACAACTACCCCGACACGTTCCCCCGACGCCGAACTCTGTACAGAACCCAAGCCAGATGCCCCCCCGATCCATTAGGTGCGGTCTCGGTGGCCGGAGGGGGTGCGGTGGGGCCTCCAGCCACGGAGAATGGTCCGGCGAATCAGACCGACGCTGTGGAGGCGACGAGTCACCTCCCTCACCCTGGCGTGATCGAGTCGTAGGTGGCGACCTAGTTCGCTGTCGTCCATGGCTACCTGCCCTTGCCTCGCTAGGTCCTGGATCATCCTCCAAACGCGATGGGCATCGGGGGTGGCTAAGGCTTGGGTAATCGCGTCCGCCTCAGCGCGAGCGCCCGCACGTACCCGCGACTCATTAGCACGCGCCTCCGTCCGCGCCGCGGCCGCAGATGGGTCCGTGATGCGCTCGTAGGCTGCCAGAAACTCCAACTGGGCGACAACGAACCGCTCGAAGAACACTCCGACGTGGGGTGGCATCTCGGGGACGTGTTCCTCCGCTGCCCTGGACAGCGCGGCAGCCAGCTCAAAGGCCGATGGCGTCGAAGGTGCTTGCGCCAGCACTGCTAGGCGAAAGAGCCCCAACCAGGCCGTCGGGGCCGGGGCCTGTAGCGACTCGACGGCAGCCTGCGCGGCCGCGTCGAAGAGTTGCTCTGACTGCACAATCATCTCCTGGTGAGGTGACTCGTTCGATGGTCCGCGGGCTATGGGTGTTGGGGTTGGTGCCTGAGGTTCCAGGCGGTGGTGAACTCGGTTGGGGTCAGATCCCCGTGGGCCGTGAGCGGTCGGTTGGTGTTGTAGTCGACGCGCCAGTCCTCGATGATGACTCGGGCCTCGATGAGCGAGTCGAACTGCCACAGGTTGGGCAGTTCGTCACGGAACCTGCCGTTGAAAGACCTGACCCAGCCGTTCTGCTAGGGCGATCCCGGGTCGATGAACAGTGGCCTCGTGCCGTGCATCGTGCACCAGTCAGCCACGGCGTGCGCGACAAACTCGGGGCCGTCGTCGCACCCGACGAACTGCGGCGCGCCGCGGACGGCCGCGAGGCCGGCGAGCACGTCGACGAGGTCGTCGGGGGTACAGGAGTGATCCACGCGGATGGCGATCGCTTCGCGGGTGTACTCGTCGATGATGTTGAGGAGCTTGACCTGCCGACCGTCGATGGTGCGGTCGAACTGGAAGTCCATCGCCCACAACGCGTTCGGCGCGA
>CBDTZB010000572.1:0-2224 GCA_965364795.1 uncultured Nocardioides sp. | reverse complement strand
CCACGCTTGCGCTCGACCTCGCCGAACGAGGCGGCCGCCACCCGCTCGGCGATCTCGGCGTCGATCACGGCGTTGGCGATCGCCCGCTCGGTCTCGGTCAGACCAGCAAGCTGCTCCTCGCCACGCACCACCCGCTCGATCGCACGCTGATCGACTGAGGTAGCCATCGAGAACTGCCAGCCGATACGCGCCCACCGGTTGACCTGCTCGGTCGTCGAACGATCAGCTAGCGCCGCAACGGCCTCGGCCGCAGCGACGATGCCGCCGTCCACCCGGACTGCCTTCGATGCCGCCATGCCCTCACTCCTGTTGCGTTATGCAACACCGTAGCGAGACGCAACGCCGAGCGCGGTGCGCTGTCCACAGCACGCCCGACGGTGCGTGCTCCCAGGAAGCACAAACCGTCACGGAGCCTCAGCAGGCGGCTGCGCCCTCGCCGGTGACATCGATGTCGAAGCTGCTGCCATCCTCGGTGAAGGTCCCGGTGATGCCGGCCCCGCCCTCGGCCTGGCCGGTCAGGAACGGCACGTTCTGCCCCGGGTTCTGCACCGCGACCTCAGTCCCCCCAGAGCCAGCGGTCACAACCACCTCCAGGGACGTGGCCGTCTCCTCATCAACCCCGAGGAACACCTGCCGCGCCCCGCCACCATCCAGCGCCTCGACGCACGACCGCGCCGTCACCGCGAACACCAACCCCCCACCGAACTCCACGACCCCGAAGTCCCCGACCTCAAGAGGCTCCGGCGCCACGATCCCCTCCGTCGAAACAGGCGCGATCTCCCCGCACCCACTCACGAGCACCGCAACAACCGCCACCCCAACAAACCCACGCACACGCACCCCTCCGTCAGTGTCGAAAGGTACGTCGCCCGAAACGTGCTCCACGCCCCCGCCGAAGCGAAAGCGCGGAGCAACTAGATAAGCGAGCGTCGCCGTACCGACCGACTAATGGGAGCGTCGTGGCCGCCCGTGTGGGATGGTCACGGTCCGAGTCGGCTGTCGGGTGAGCACTACGACCGACGGGGCCCTGAAGCCCTTGCGATAGATCGTGCCCCCGGCGGCCGGTGAGGTGTATGGCTGCTGAGGTATCGCGCCCCGGATCCGTCCGGTGAGCACTGACCATTAGTCCGCACACGTCTCACCGTTCGGCTCGAAACACCACCGACCAAGGAGACGACATGATGGTGTTCGTAGGTATCGATTGGGCAGAGGAGCACCACGACGTCTGCATCCTCGACAAGGACGGCGGGCTGCTTGCACGGCACCGTGTCAAGGACGGGATCGGAGGGCTCGCTCGACTTCACGCTCTGATCGCGGAACATGCCGACGAGGTCGAGGATGTCACGATCGGGATCGAGCTCGATCGTGGACTGCTCGTGTCGGCGCTGACAGCGGCCGGCTACCGGGTGTTGAAGATTGAACCGAGGGCGACCGCCCGGTTCCGGGAACGGCACTCTTCCTCGGGCGGTAAGTCCGACCCTGGGGACGCGAAGGTCCTCGCGGACGCAGTCCGGACCGATGGGCACCTGCTCAACTCGGTCGCTGGCGCGTCCGAGTTGTCGGACGCTGTCCGGGTCCTGGCCCGGGCGCATCAGACCGCGATCTGGGAGCGGACCCGCACCACGCAACGGCTCCGACATGCGCTGCGGGACTACTTCCCAGCAGCGTTGGAGGCATTTGACGACCTCGATCACACCGATGCTCTCGCGGTGCTGAAGATCACTGCCACACCCGAAGCAGCAGCACGGCTGTCGAAGTCGCAGATCGCTGCGGCCCTTCGGCGGGGCGGACGACAGCGCCACATCGACCGGCGCGCAACACAGATCCAGACCGCGTTGCGGACCGACCATCTCCACGCACAACCCGTCGTTGCGGGCGCCTACGCGACCGTCGTGACGTCCTACGCACATCTGCTCGTCGCGCTCAACCAGCAGGTCGATGACCTACACACCGAACTGGTCGCCCATTTCGGTGAGCACCCGGACGCCGTAATCCTCCTGAGCTTTCCAGGGCTGGGGGACGTACTCGGCGCCCGGGTGCTGGGCGAGTTCGGGGACGACCCGAACCGCTTCATCAACGCTAACGCGCGACGTGACTACGCGGGCACGTCACCAATCACACGCGCATCAGGGGCCTATCGGGGCACGTTCGCCCGCTGCGTCCGCAATCGCCGACTCGGGGACGCAATCGACCGGTGGGCCATCGCCGCGCTCCGGAACTCACC